>NZ_JBJUDF010000095.1:0-13011 GCF_046067725.1 Planktothrix sp. | reverse complement strand
GTTAAAGACATCGCCACATTACATTGATAATCTCCAAATTTGGGATTTGTGGCTTCAACTACCATCGGGTCAGTTGTGGCGAAATCTTCCCCAAATGCTGCCACTAACGCTTGATTAAATTTAATTTTGAGCAGTTCTACTGTCGATGTCATGATTAATACTTTCGACTTAAGGCTTCATTGAAAGCTGTGCTTTTGAGTCGATTGTACCTTGAATTCAGTCCATCCAGAAAATAGCCTATTGCTGGGCTTGGTTCCCAAGTCCTGATCTGCTCAGGTTGCTAATGGGAGAAGTTTACATTCTGTTACAGAGTAAGATTCCTTCCCCCCACCGACTGATCTGGCTTCGGGAAGTAGGGGATGAATCCATTTCAAAACGAAATAATTTATAAATGTATTGAAATTCAATCGGAATCATATTACACTTTCCCTATCGATTTATGATGGATTCTGCATGAGAGTCCATCGCCAGGGTGAGATCCCTCGCTCAGAAATTACGTTAAAGGTGAGAAGTGTGATGACTCGATTATTTGCCAGGTTAAACGTTCCTTCTTGGCTGCGACGCCTCTCAACAGCCCTAAAACGTCGTTCTATTCTCAGTTTTATGGGTTTATTTGCGGGCGGCTTGTATTTAAGTCTTGCCTTAGCCGCTTGCAGTAGCGGAAATTCTGCCAATACTCCAACTTCTGTCGCCACTAACACAGCCACCCCCTCCAGTTCTGTAGTTAGAATTGGCTATCAAAAATCCGCTACTCTCCTCAACGCCTTAAAATCCCAAGGAACCTTAGAAAAACGTTTACAACCCCAGGGAATAACCGTTCAATGGTCGGAATTTTCGGCTGGCCCCGCAATTTTAGAAGGCTTAAACGTCGGACAAATTGACTTTGGTTACACCGGAGAAACCCCGCCCATTTTTGCTCAAGCCGCGAATGCACCCTTAGTTTATGTTGCCTATGAAACCTGGGGGCCGAAAGCCGAAGCGATTTTAATTCCCAAGGATTCACCTATTCAAAATGTGGCGGATTTAAAAGGGAAAAAAGTTGCTTTAAATAAAGGTTCTAATGTGCATTATTTACTCGTACAAGCCTTAGAAAATGCTGGCTTGCAATATAGTGATATTACTCCGGTTTTTCTGCCTCCGGCTGATGCAAGAGCCGCCTTTGAACAAGGAAGCGTTGATGCTTGGGTCATTTGGGATCCTTATTTAGCCGTTGCCGAAACTGCGATTGGGGCAAAAATTTTAACTGATGGTACAGGATTAGTAGAAAACCGAGGCTTTTTCTTAGCCTCTCAAAAGTTTGTTGAGCAAAATTCTCCTGTAATTACTGCCATCTTAGACGAACTGAAAACCACCAGCGAATGGGCAAAAACTAACCCTCAAAAAGTGGCAGAATTTCTATCAAAAGAAACAGGAATTGATGTTCATTCTCTGTTATTAGCTGAAAGTCGTCGTAGTTATAGTGTTGAACCCTTAACTTCAGAAACCATTTCGAGTCAACAAAAAATTGCCGATACCTTCTATCGCTTACAACTGATTCCACAACAAATTAGCATTCAATCGGCGGTTAAAAACCTATCTTAACGGGTTCTTTTATTAACTAATTATTGCAGGAATAAAACAATGCAAATTCTTTGGTTTTTTCCCACTCACGGAGACGGACGTTATTTAGGAACGAGCTATGGCGGACGAGCCGTTACTCTGGACTACTTAAAACAAATTGCCCAAGCCGTTGATCACCTGGGCTACACGGGGGCACTAATTCCGACAGGACGCTCCTGTGAAGATGCTTGGATCGCTGCGGCATCGCTGATTTCCGTCACCCAACGGATGAAATTTTTAGTCGCCCTCCGTCCAGGGATGACTACCCCTAGCACCGTAGCAAGAATGGCGGCTACCTTTGATCGCCTCTCTGGGGGGAGGTTACTGGTGAATGTCGTCACCGGAGGCGATCCGGTTGAAATGGCCGGGGAAGGGTTGCATTTGTCCCATGATGATCGTTATGCGTTAACCGATGAATTTCTCCAAGTTTGGCGAGGGGTAATGGCTGGGGAAACGGTGGATTTTCAGGGGAAATATTTGGATATTCAAGGGGCAAAACTGCTATTTCCTCCGGTACAAACCCCCTATCCACCTTTATGGTTTGGGGGTTCATCTCCCGCAGCGATGCAGGTAGCAGCCAAACACATTGATGTGTATTTGACCTGGGGAGAACCCCCGGAACAGGTGGCGGAAAAAATTTCCCAGATGCGTCAATTGGCGGAAGCTCAAGGTCGCACAATTCGGTTTGGGATTCGTCTCCATGTGATTGTCCGCAACACCTTAACTCAAGCTTGGGATGCTGCGAATGAATTAATTGAATATGTGGATGATGAGGCGATCGCAACCGCCCAAAAAGCCTTATCCCGTACCGATTCTGAGGGACAACGACGGATGACTCAACTGCATGGAGGCTCAAAAACTGCCCTAGAAATTAGCCCGAACCTGTGGGCGGGTGTGGGGTTAGTGCGAGGTGGGGCGGGAACAGCTTTAGTGGGGGATGCAGATACCGTTGTTAAACGGATGCTGGAATATCAACAATTAGGAATTGAAACGTTTATCTTCTCCGGTTATCCCCATTTAGAAGAAGCGTATCGCGTTGCTGAATTGTTATTTCCCCATCTTCCTTTAGAGTATCAACCTCCCTCTTTAGAGACAAATATGATGAGTCCTTTTGGAGAAATTATTGCCAATGATCGTCATCCTAAATCTCAACGGATTCCCACTCCTACTGCTTCCTAAATTATGGCTAAAAAAGGATTAGATACCGTTTTAAATCATCCGATTGTTCCTTGGATTGTACCTGTCGGATTTTTGCTCATTTGGCAATTTTTATCTCAGGTGGGGTGGTTATCCAATCGGGTTTTACCCGCCCCAACGGATGTCCTACAAGCTGCGATTAAATTAGGGTTAAGCGGTGAATTATTCAAACATATTCTGATTAGTACCCAACGAGCGATCGCAGGCTTCATTGTTGGGGGAATAATTGGGGTGGCTTTGGGCTTACTCAATGGCATTTCCCAACCAGCTAACAGAATTCTGGATACGTCTGTGCAGATGGTCAGAAATATTCCCCACTTAGCTTTAATTCCCTTAGTCATTCTTTGGTTTGGAATTGGGGAAGAATCCAAACTTTTTCTAGTCTCTTTTGGGGTATTTTTTCCCCTTTATATTAATACTTGGCATGGAATTAAAACCGTTGATGCAGGATTAATTGAAATGGGAAAAGTTTATGGCTTAAATCCTTGGAATTTATTTTGGCAAGTGATTCTGCCAGGGGCGTTACCGTCTATTTTAGTGGGAGTGCGCTATGGATTAGGAATTATGTGGTTAACCTTAATTGTTGCCGAAACCATTGCGGCAAATTCAGGAATTGGTTATATGGCGATGAATGCTCGTGAGTTTATGCGAACGGATGTTGTGGTTTTAAGTATTCTCATGTACGCCTTACTGGGAAAATTAGCCGATGCGATCGCCTGTGGATTAGAAGCAAAATTATTGCAATGGCATCCAAGTTATCAATAGAAATAGAAGGAAAATATACAGTATGAACACAAAAATTAGAGGCTCAGATGTGAAACTTTTAGGATTGAGTAAATCCTTTGGTCAAACCTCTATTTTATCCCATTTGAGCTTAGACATTAAGCCCGGAGAATTTGTGGCGATTGTCGGGCGTAGTGGTTGTGGAAAAAGTACCTTATTACGATTAATTGCTGGGTTAGATCATCCGACGGCTGGGGGGGTTTTAGTCGATGGAGAACCCCTGCATCAACTCAATCCTACTGCACGGGTGATGTTTCAAGATTCCCGTCTATTATTGTGGCGGCGGGTATTAGAAAATGTGGGTTTAGGACTGCGGGGAGACTGGAAACCGAAAGCCTTGGAAATGCTGACACAGGTGGGTTTAGGGGAACGCGCTCAGGACTGGATTGCCGTTTTGTCGGGGGGACAACGACAACGGGTCGCTTTAGCAAGGGCGTTGGTGAGTCAACCCCGTTTACTCCTCCTCGATGAACCCTTGGGGGCGTTGGATGCTTTAACTCGAATTGAAATGCAATCTTTGATTGAACAATTGTGGTTAGAAAAGCAGTTTACGACGTTATTAATTACTCATGATGTTGAAGAAGCTGTAGTTTTAGCAGATCGAGTTTTGTTATTAGAAGCCGGACAAATCACGATGGATTTAGATATTCCCCTTTCTCGTCCTCGCCATCGCGGTGATCCGACCGTTGCCAGATTAGTTGAACAAATTTTAGCACGGGTTTTAAAGAGTCATTCTTCTGTTCAAAACTCATTTCAATTAGCAGGATTAGGTTTACAAAGATATCAATAAGAAATCTTTAAATTGAATCCATTCATGTTTTAAATTCTAACATAGGAGTTTTTCTAATGGCAAAAATTGTAGCGATCGCAGGCAGTCCTTCCCATCCTTCTCGGACTTATGGAATTGTCGAATATGCCCTGAATTTACTGGCTCAAAATAAGTTTGAAACCGATTTTATTTCAGTCCGAGATCTACCTTCAGAAGATTTAATCTTTGGACGCTATGATAGTCCGGCTTTAGAACCTGCAAAAGCCTTAATTCAAGACGCATCGGGGTTAATTGTTGCCACACCTGTTTATAAAGCGGCTTATACTGGGGTATTAAAATCTTTTTTAGATTTATTACCGCCTAAATTTCTATCAGGTAAAGTGATTTTACCCATCGCTACTGGGGGAACAATTGCCCATTTATTAAGTATTGATTATGCTCTTAAACCTGTTTTATCGGAATTAGGCGCGGAATATTTATTAAATGGGGTTTATGGAGTCGATAAACAAATTCAACGTCAAGAAAATGGGGGGTTTTTATTAGATGAAGAGATTGAACAACGCTTACAAAAATCGGTTCACGATTTAGAACAAGCCGTTGAGCAGATATCTAACCTTACCGAAAAATTAATTCCGGCATAAATTTTATTTTTGGGGCTGAATAAGTTTCAGCCCTAATTAAACTTTTTTAGGACAAAATTATTGGCATTAATCAACCCTGAAATCCTAGTCTATTAGACACAGATTAAAGGTGCATCCTTAGAGTGATGTTCTTGATTCTCTGGTAAGATTCAATGAAAATTATCTAATACCGATTTGTGCTAAAACCTGAAACAGAATAGAATTAATAAAACTCAATGCTAAAGCCCCAATGACAGCACTCCAAATTCCCCACCGTAAGCTAAATCCTTCCACCAGTTTAGCAGCTAAGGCAAACATGAGAATGTTAAGAACAAATGTAATGAAAGAACCCGCAAAAATCAAAGTAGCTGGGAGGAAAATTAAGGCTAAAAGAGGACGTACTAAAGCATTAACCAGTCCAAAAACCGCCGAAGAAATCAAGGCTTTTTTGAAATCATCAATTTCAACGCCAGTAAATTGACTCAGTTGAGCAATCAGATATAAACTGACGGCTGTGACTAACCAAAGTAATAATAAACTCACGATCATTTTAGGATCTCCCGTCGGGTTATAAAATTTAATTTTACACCCTCAACCCCTAACCCTGAGAGTTTTAAAATAAAACGATAAAATCTTTAGTTTTTCTTAATAAAATGTGAGATAACCTTCCCCCTATATCTGATAGAGAGAAGGTTCAAACATTAAACATTAAATCGGAATAACATCACATCTCCTTCTTGGACAATATATTCTTTCCCTTCACTGCGAACTAATCCTTTTTCCTTCGCGGCTGTCATCGAACCTGTGGCTACTAAATCTTTATAAGCAACAGTTTCCGCCCGAATAAATCCCCGTTCAAAATCAGAGTGAATAACTCCGGCGGCTTGGGGTGCAGACATTCCGGCTTTAATTGTCCAGGCGCGCGTTTCTTTGGGGCCAGTGGTTAAATAGGTGCGTAATCCTAATAATTGATAAGTCGCTCTAATTAAGGATTTTAACCCTCCTTCTTCTACGCCTAAAGACCCTAAAAAGTCCGCCCGTTCTTCTTCGGATAAATCCACTAATTCTGCTTCCACCTGGGCTGAAATAATCACAACTTGAGCATTATCTAATTTTGCGACTTCTCGGACTTTCTCAACTTGTTCGTTACCTGTTGATAAATCATCTTCTGACACATTTGTTGCATAAATAACAGGTTTTTGTGTCACCAAACCCAACCCTTTAACGGCTTCTATTTCTTCTTCGGTTAATATTGCTTGACGGGCGGGTTTTCCTTCATTTAATAAGACGGCAATTTTTTCTAAAGCGGTGACTTCAAGTTGGGCTTCTTTGCTGGTTCGAGCTTGTTTGCGCGCACGGTCAATGCGACGTTCAACCTGGGCTAAATCTGCTAACGCTAATTCTAAATTAATAATCTCAATATCGCGCAAAGGATCAACAGAACCCGCTACATGAATAATATCATCATTTTCAAAGCAGCGAACGACATGAACAATCGCATCTACTTCTCGAATATGAGATAAAAATTGATTTCCTAACCCTTCTCCTTGACTCGCTCCTTTTACTAATCCCGCAATATCAACAAATTCAATTCGAGTGGGAATAATTTGTTCAGAATTAGAAATTTTTGCTAAAACGTTCAACCGTTCATCGGGAACTGCGACAACGCCAACATTCGGTTCAATAGTACAAAAGGGAAAGTTAGCCGCCGTCGCCTTTGCATTAGCAACTAAAGCGTTAAATAATGTCGATTTACCAACGTTGGGAAGTCCAACAATTCCGGCTCTTAGCATGGGTTCGATGGTTAAGTTAAACGTTCAATAGACTATCAATTTATAATTATAAACTGTTTGGGGACAATTTTAACAAATTTATGATTTTGTACAATTGATGCTGTATTAAGATACAATCGATAAAGTGTAATTGCCCTTGCTTAGAGGTGACAACAGAAGCATTCACAACTGCTTGTTAAACAGGATATATAATTTGATAACATGGATAATTCTCTTAAAATAGCAGATTTATTTTCAGGAATTGGTGGATTTCGGCTGGCTTTTGAAAAGGCGGGTTATCAATGTGTATATTCTTGTGAAAAAGATTCCGCTTGTCAATCTGTTTATTTCGACAATTTTGGAGAACAGCCAGAGGAAGATATTACTAAAATTGATTATCAGAATATTCCTCAGTTTGATGTCTTAACAGCAGGTTTTCCCTGTCAACCCTTTAGCATTTGTGGAAAACGACAAGGCTTTCAAGATACCAGAGGAACTTTATTTTTTCATCTTTGCGAAATTATAGAAATCCATCATCCCAGGGTTGTTGTCTTGGAAAATGTCAAGCATTTGTTACATCATGATCAAGGGAAAACTATTAAGACTATTTTATATTCCTTAGAAGATTTAGGCTATTTTGTAGATTATCAATTATTGAATGCGAAAGACTTTGGACTTCCTCAAAATCGAGAGCGATTGATTATTATTGCTTGCAAAGATAAAAAATTTTCTTTTTCAAAACTGAAAAAGGTTTATCCTGTGCCTAAATTAAGGCATTTTTTAGACAAAACGGGAAACTTCGACTACTTAAACCCAGAAGATTATACCTTAATTGAAGGTTCTAAACAGCAGTCATCTGGTTTAATTTTTGTCGGATATCGAAATAAAAATATCTGGAAAAAAGGAATTAGACCGAATACCGAACATTTATCGAGGGTACATCACCAACCCAATCGAATTTACTCTATTGATGGAGTCCATCCCACTATTCCATCTCAGGAAACATCGGGACGTTTTTTTATTTATATTCCCGAAGAAAATCGAGTGCGTAAGTTAACCATCCAAGAATGTTATAGAATTATGGGGTTTCCTGATACCTTTAAATTGCATTCTAATTTAGGAGAATGTTATAAACAAATTGGTAATTCCGTTTGTATTCCTCTATTTCAAGAACTTGCAATTCAAATTAAAGAACAAATTTTTAGTTCTTTTGAAGAACAATCTGTATCAGGATGGAAAACCCAACAACTATTCAATAATTATAAAGTGTACGGTGTGTAAGTCATACGCAAGAACCCATTAAAGGGCGAGAAAACCTCGCCCCTACAATTACAATTTTGGTAATTTGTATATAAAATTTAGACTGACTATATGTTAGAACAATCTCAAACCCCCTTATTAACCGCCTTAAAAAATTGTGCAAACCAACCCGATACCGCCTTTTATGCTCCTGGTCATAAACGAGGACAAGGAACTTCAGTATTATTAACGGAACTGTTAGGAAATCAACTGTTTAAAGCTGATTTACCCGAATTACCTGAACTGGATAATTTATTTAATCCAGAAGGTGTCATAGCAGAGGCTCAAAACTTAGCTGCTGAAGCATTTGGGGCTGAACAAACCTGGTTTTTAGTTAATGGTTCAACGGCGGGAATTATTGCTGCGATTTTAGCCATTTGTGGAACTGGAGATAAAATTTTAGTTCCTCGAAATGTTCATCAATCTGTAATTTCAGGGTTAATTTTATCCGGTGCGATCGCAATTTTTTTACAACCAGAATATAATATAAACTGGGATTTAGCTTATAGTATAACCCCGGAAATTGTAGCTCAAACTTTACAACAACATCCCGATGCGAAAGCCGTCTTAATGGTGTATCCCACCTATCAGGGAATTTGTGGAAATATCACCGAAATTGCTAAAATTACCCATCAATATCATATCCCCTTAATTGTCGATGAAGCTCACGGAGCCCATTTTAATTTTCATCCTGATTTACCTGTATCAGCCTTAAAAGCGGGAGCCGATTTAACCATACAATCAACCCATAAAGTTTTAGGTTCCCTGACCCAATCTTCCCTGCTTCATGTTCAGGGAAATCGCATTAACCGAGATCGATTATCCCAAACTTTACAATTCGTTCAATCGACCAGCCCCAATTATATTTTATTAGCGTCATTAGATGCGGCTCGTCAACAAATGGCAACCCAAGGCTATGATTTAATGAGTCAAACTCTATCTTTAGCTAAAATAGCCCGAACTGAAATTAATAATATCCCCAGTTTATCTAGTTTTGGAACCCCCCATTTTGAATCCACATCAGGATGTATTAATTTAGATCTCACTCGTTTAACCGTCAAGGTTTCAAACTTAGGAATTAGTGGTTATAAAGCCGATGAAATTCTCCGTCAACAATTCAAAATTACCGCAGAACTTCCTAGTCTTCATCACCTGACATTTATTATTAGTTTAGGAAACACAAAAACCGATATTGAACAACTGATTAACGCACTCAAAACCCTCTCCATTCAATATCCTCCTACCACCACCCCCCGTCAAAATTTCTTCCCTACACCCCATAACTTGCCCTCCACACCTTCTTCCTCCTGCCGCGAGGCTTTTTTTGCCCCAACAGAACAACGTCCCCTTGCAGACTGTATCGGGCGAATCAGTGCAGAAATCATCTGTCCTTACCCACCGGGTATCCCAGTATTAATGCCGGGTGAAATTGTGACCTCCGATGCACTAAAATTTTTGCAACAAGTGATAGCTTTAGGTGGGAAAATAACAGGATGTAGCGATCCAAACCTGCAACAGCTTAAAATTGTTAAGGGTTAAATCAATCAATACAACGTTAAACCGAACCCCAAAATGTCCAAACTTTGGCCTTATGTAACCCCTGGTATTCCTGATGATTTGTTTGAACGGTTGCCCGGTATTCCCTTAAGTAAGCGGGAAGTCCGGTTATTATTAGTTTCTCTGATGCGCTTGCAACCCAATTCAATTGTTTGGGATATTGGGGCAGGTACGGGGACAATTCCGGTCGAAACGGGGTTACTCTGTCCCCAAGGTCGAATTATTGCTATTGAACGAGATGAAGATGTGGCGAATTTAATTCGACTCAATTGTGAACGGTTTGAAGTTAAAAATGTTGATGTGATTGAAGGAAGTGCCCCTGACTGTTTACACCAGATTTCCCATCTGCCTCATCGGGTTTGTTTGGAAGGAGGACGACCCATTAAAGCGATTTTAAATGAAGTTTGGAAATATCTACAACCTCACGGACGAATTGTAGCGACAGCTTCAAATTTAGAAACACTTTATTCGATTTCTGAAGGGTTTTCCGAGTTGCAGGTTCGGAATGTTGAGGTGGTACAATCTGCGATCAATCGTTTAGAAAAACGGGGAAATCATCAAACCTTTGAAGCGGTTAATCCGATGTTTATTTTAAGCGGAGAAAAACTCGATTAAAGTGAAATATAAAAACCTTTTAGCAATAGTTATGAAGAGTTTTGATATAACCAGTTTCAAGAGATTTAACCCCAGGAACACCCCCCATGATCAATTGGATTGTTAGTTCGTAACTCTTAACTCTTAACTCTTAACTCCTGACTCCTAACTCCTAACACTATGCCTTCTTTGTCTCGTATTATCAGTGGAATTATAGCCATTATTCTAGCCTTGGGAATGCTCATTTTTGGAGGATGGTATTTTACCCTGGGTTTTAGCGTGATTGTGTATTTAGGTCAATTAGAATATTTTCAATTAGTTCGAGCTAAAGGAATTCAACCTGCGGGTAAAACGACTTTAGTGGTTAGTCAAGCTTTACTATTAACGGCGGCATTCTCTCCAAACTTAGTGGATGCGATGTTTGCTTTAGCCGGAACCTTAATCTGTTTTTATCTATTATTTCAACCTAAATTATCCACCATTGCTGATATTAGTTCTTCGATTTTAGGATTATTTTATGGTGGGTATTTACCCAGTTATTGGGTCAGGTTAAGGGTGGGATTAGAACCCCATACGTTATTAGAAAAAGCCTTTGCTAGTCCCATCGATTTTAATGAACATTGGCTAGAAAATTTATCATTTGCTAATTTATCCCCAGGATTAACGGCAACTTTATTAGCTTTTGGTTGTATTTGGGCGGCAGATATTGGGGCTTATATTTTTGGTAAGTGTTTTGGACGAACTCGCCTATCAGATATTAGTCCCAAAAAAACTGTTGAAGGCGCAATATTTGGGGTTTTAGGGAGTATTGTGGTAGCAATATTAGGATCTTGGTCTTTACAATGGCCGGGGTTTCCTTGGCCCGGTTTAATCTTAGGATTATTAATCGGAATTGCCAGTTTATTAGGGGATTTAACCGAATCTTTAATGAAACGAGATGCAGGAGTTAAAGATTCAGGTCAACTGATTCCAGGTCATGGCGGTATTTTAGATCGTGCAGATAGTTATGTGTTTACTGCTCCGTTAGTTTATTATTTTATCACCTTATTTTTACCGCTATTATCAACTTAAAACCTTTCTAATTTTCCCTGAGAATTAAGGAATATTAGTGATTGTCTATGGATTCGGCCAAAAGTCAGAATTCATGATTTGTTCTAAGGAAAAAGGACAAATTTCAGGAAACTGTTCATCCGGTAAATCCGTTTCAGCGATGGGCTCCGCCCAGCCGAAGGCTATCGCTAAATCCCTAGCTTCTGACCAACTTTCATTCAAGGCTTCCTCTAAACGGGATTTTAAACCTGGATTTCGCCTCAATAGTTTAGCAATAGCAGTGCGTTGAATACGGATAGTCGCCCGCCAACTGTTTGTCTGTTTCCAATGCTGAACCTGCCATTTCAGGAGATGAGCAATTAACTGTATGAAGCGAGATTCAAGTTGGTCATAATGGCGATTTCCCAAATCTTCTAACTCCTCAATGAGATGAGCTAAATCTAGTTGCTCAAATTTCCCTTCCCGTAGAAGGTTAGATTGCTGGTAAACCCAGCTATAAAAGTCCTGTTCGTAAAGGGTTGTACTCATGGGATATCATCGAACAGAGGATTAATATTTTGTTGATCTTAGATTAACATAAAGGAATTAGGGGATGCGATGGGTTCCGCCCAGCCGAAGGCGATCGCTAATCAACGGCGACCATTTAGAGACAGAGGAAAAAATATGGGTTCTCCTGTACTTATGGTGATAAGTAAAGCTTATATAAAAAGGCAAGCTAGTAGCTTTTCACGCATCATCTCAAAATTTTTGAAGCCTTTTCCCGCTGTCCTTGATGTAACCAGATATCTCCTAATGCTCCTTGAAAAAAGATTAAATTCGCGTTTAACTGAACTGTTTTTTGGTAAGAGATGAAAAACAACCTCGAATCTAAACTCTATATTATCCTAAAAGAATTAAAGATAGAATCCAATTTTTCTGAAAAAACGGTCGCAGAACATTCAATTTCTACTCGCTTAAGGGCATTTTTTCTGAGTTGATTCCATAGAGTTGAATCTTGATAAAGTTTAACGCATTGTTGAGCAAAATTTACAGGATCATCAGCAACTAATAATTCTGTTTCAGGGTTCCATCCTAACTGTTGAGCAATTAAGGATGTGGTAACAATGGGTAAACCATAAGCTGCGGCTTCATGAACTTTATGGGGAATTCCGGCTGCGTATCGGGTAGGGGCTACAAATAATCGAGCTTGATTATAGAAAGGAGTTAAATCATCAACTTTACCTAATAATTTGATTGATGAATTGTTTAAATGATTAACTTTGTGTTTGATTTCTTCAACGGTATTATTTCCAATAATAATCAGTTCAACAGTTTGACCAAGTTGTTTTTGAATTAGAGGAAAAATTTCTTGAGTTAGCCATAAAACAGAATCAGCATTAGGAGATTCTAATTCATAAATTGAACCCACAAAGAGTAAATTTTTGCGGTCTGCAAAGGTTTGAGGAGTGGGATGCACTGAAAAACGATGACCTAAAATGCTAACGTTTGTATAACCCTGTTCAATAAACTGTTGTTGTTCTTGGGAAGAAACTGTAATAATATGATGGCTATTTTTAGCCAGTTTAATTTCATCTCTAATCGCTTTTTGACGTTCTTCTTCAGTAAAATCAATTTTATTTAAACGTTTAAATTCATAATCTCGAATACTAAATATTGCTTCTGCATCATAAATAATTTTAGCAGAGTTGAGGGTATTTTCTTTAGCTAAAATCGAGTTTAAATGTTTAATATTATGGGGACGACTAACAAAAACTAGATCATAATATCCTTG
>NZ_JBJUDF010000094.1:0-6422 GCF_046067725.1 Planktothrix sp. | reverse complement strand
GTCCAGAAACTCGCCAAATGTTATTAGAAAAATATCGTGAACCCAATCATAAACTTGCTGAGTTTTTAAATTGGGACTTGTCTTCTTGGAACTGCTAAATGTTACGATTGATCCCTCAAGACTTAGGAGAAAAAAATGACTCAAACTTTAAGCTTTTGTTTAGACTATGATTATTTAAACGATCTAGCCGAAAAAAATTGCCCATCCTACGCTCAAGCACAACCCTTTCCCCATATTGTGATGGATAATTTTCTGCCGGAAGGGGTTTTAGAGCAAATTTTACAAGAATTTCCCAAACCCGGAGAAATCAATTGGCAAAAATTTGATGCAGCCGCCGAAAAAAAATTAGCCTCGACTTCCGAATTACAGATGGGTGAAGCCACTCGTTTTCTGCTGTATCAATTAAATTCTTCTATGTTTGTGAGATTTTTAGAAAAACTCACAGGAATTTCAGGAATTATTCCCGACCCCCACTTTCAAGGAGGTGGACTACACCAAATTGAAAAAGGGGGATTCTTAAAAATGCACGTTGACTTTAATAAACATAAAGATTTAGGTTTAGATCGGCGCTTAAATTTGCTGATCTACTTAAATAAAGATTGGCAAGAAGAATATGGCGGACACTTTGAACTGTGGGATCGGGATATGACCCACTGTGTTAAAAAAGTTCTCCCTATTTTTAATCGTTGTGTCGTCTTCAGTACCTCAGACTTTTCTTATCATGGACATCCCGATCCCTTAACTTGTCCAGAAGGACGAACCCGAAAATCTTTGGCTCTCTATTATTACTCCAACGGTCGTCCTGCTGAAGAAGTATCTAACGCTCACTCTACGGTCTTTCTAGCCAGACCTGGAGATAATTTAAACTCAAAATCTAGTTCTGTTCCCCTAAAAACCGTAGTAAAGAAATTCATTCCACCGATTATTTTTGAGATTCGTCAAGCGATGAAGAAGAAGTAGAAATCCGAATTGGGAAAAGCATCCACACCCGAATGAATACCGGAAATCCTCCTCCCCCTTTATGACACCTCAAGCACAACTGGCTTTATTGATTTTGCTTCCGATTATCCTGCTATTGTTTCAACGGCTTCCAACAAACAGAGCAGTGGTGATCGGTTTTGTAGTGGCGTGGCTATTTCTTCCCCAGCGTACCCAATTTGCCTTTCCAGGTCTTCCTGATTATGATCGCACCTCAGCCACCAGTTATAGCATCATGCTGGCGACCTATCTTTATCAACCCCAAACCTTTCGTACCTTTAAATTTGGGTGGCTGGATATCCCCATGTTGATGTGGTGTATTGCTCCTTTTTTCTCATCAATCACCAATGGTTTAGGTGCTTATGATGGGGTTTCGACCGCTCTTGACCAAACCATTCAGTATGGTATTCCTTACTTTTTAGGCCGCTTATATCTCAATAATTTTAAAGGGCTTCAGGAATTAGCAATCGGTATTTTTATTGGAGGTGTGGTTTATGCGCCCTTGTGCTTATTAGAAAGTGTAATTAGCCCCCAACTCCATCGAATGGTCTACGGCTATCATGGTATTAATCAGTTCTTACAATCCTATCGCTTAGGAGGATATCGACCCAATGTATTTATGAAACATGGTTTAAGCGCGGGGATGTGGATGATGGCTACAGTATTAATTGCTCTGTGGCTTTGGCAATCAGGAACCTTAAAAAAATTCTTGAATATTCCCATGAATCTTTGGTTTATTGGGTTATATATGACTCATATTTTAGTTCGCTCCACAGGTGCTTATATTTATATGTTCTATGGAGTAATTATTTTATTCTGTGCTAAATTCCTTCGCACTGCGCTTCCCAAAGTGTTGTTAATTTTGTTATTATCCTCCTATCTCTACCTCGGTGCAACGGGAAACTTTACGGGAGAGCAAGCGGATAAAATTGTTCAGATTGCTAGTGATTTAACTAGCCCTGATCGAGCACAGTCTTTAGGATTCAGATTTGAGAATGAAGAAATCTTAGTCGAAAAAGCCCTAGAACGAAAGTGGTTTGGTTGGGGAGGATGGGGCAGAAATCGAGTTTATGCCTATGATCCCTGGAAAGATGACGTAGTAGATATTTCCGTCACCGATAGTTTGTGGATTATTGCCTATGGGATGAATGGCTTTTTCGGGCTCTTCGGTGTTTTCGGAGCTTCCTTGCTTCCGCCTCTGACCTTTGCATTGTTCCGATATCCGGCTAAAACCTGGTTTCGTCCTGAAATTGCTGGGGCGGCGGTTATGAGTGTCGTCATTGTTTTATATGTGTTAGATAATTTGTTAAATGATCAGTATAATCCTGTTTTTACCTTAGCAAGTGGAGCTTTAGCCGGGTTAGTCATGAACCCTAATCCCGAAGAATTGGATTCCTCCACTCCTGTTTGTAGCAACACCATTGATCCTGATCCGATACTCCATCCCCAAAATCTATCTCAACCGCTTCCAATTTCTGCCCAAACGGTTCAGCCTTTATTGAAATTAAATCGTCAAAAATCCAGACCGATTTTGATTTCTGCCAAAACTGTTGATTTGATTCCTAAAGTCAAGCGTCGAAAATCCAGACCGATTCCTATTTTCAGCAAAACTCCTCAGCCTTTAGTAAAATTGAATCGCAGAAAATCCAGACCGATTCCGATTTCTTCTAAACAAAGTTCTAGTATTTCTCAGCTATATTACAAAAAAAATCAACCTGAATCATCAACAGAATAACTCATTATAAATTCATAATTTAAATATTAACAAACCTTGGGGTAAAAGTCTGATGCGAAACTCAATTTTCTCTAAATTATATTCAAAAAAAATTTTTCTCTTCTCCTTCCTATTTTTAATAGGAATCGGAATCACTGTATCTGAAATCATCGATAGCTCTCAGGATCGGATAAAAGGAGCTACCCTAAGCCAAACTCAACCCAATGATCAATCTCCTTTAGGAATTAATTTGAATGGTTTAGGGAGTGCATCAACTCAATTTCCATTTATTGACTATTTTAAACGTGCTCACCCTTGGTTCACCAGTTGTCAAAGCCAGAAAACCTCCGACTGTCGAGGAGTTTGGGATACAAAAGAAGCTGAGAAATTAGATTTAGATGAACAAGGTTGGGTGAAATCCTTACCCAAGCCAGAAGATCCCCCACGCTATACTCAAGCGGCAACGACTTTATTTAAAGATATTCCTAAAGATATCCCTATCTCTGGACAATATATTGTTCTATATGATGGGGAAGGAACCCTAGACTATGGTTTAGCAGCCAAAAAGGATTCTACCCTTTCTAAACCAGGACGAGATGTAATTACCATTGATTTATCGAAGAGCAATGGAGCATCAGTTATAATTTCTGAAACCGACCCCAATCAAACAGGAAATTATATTCGCAATATTCGAGTGATTAAACAAGAAGATGAAGCGCGATATCAAAACGGTGAACAGTTTAATCCGATCTTTTTAGAGAAGATTAAAAAGTTTAGAAGTTTGCGGTTTATGGATTGGATGCAAACCAATCATTCTTCCCAAAAAGAGTGGAAAAATAGACCCACCCCGGCTGACGCAACCTATCGACGCTCAGGGGTTCCTTTAGAAGTAATGATCACTCTATCAAATCAAATTTACGCTGAACCTTGGTTTAATATTCCTCATCAAGCAACGGATGAATATATCCGAAATTTTGCTGCAATGGTTAAAGCAGAATTAAATCCTAATTTGAAGGTTTATGTAGAGTTTTCTAATGAAGTTTGGAATTGGAATTTTAAACAAACTCGTTATGCTTTAGAACAAGGTCAAGCGCGATGGGGGAAAGATAAACAAGATGCTTTTCGTCAGTGGTATGGAATGCGAACGGCTCAAATGTGTGAGATTTGGAAAAGGGAATTTGGAAATCAAGCCAATCGGGTTATTTGTGTGATTTCTACACAAACGAATTCAGGAGGAGCCGAATCAAAAATTTTAGATTGTCCCTATTGGGTGAACGAAGGAAATAAACCTTGTTATCAGGGGATGGATGCCTATGCAATCGCGGGTTATTTTAGTGGTTCTTTAGGAGATTTAAAGAATAGTAGTACCGTTGAATCTTGGCTCAATCAGGGAGAGACCGGAATTAATCAAGCATTTCAACAATTAAACAAAGGTGGATTACTTCCCAAGGATAAAGATAACTTAATTGATAATTACGAAACCTTTTTATATCATGCTAAAGTTGCTAAAGCCAAAGGGTTACAATTAGTGGCTTATGAAGGAGGACAACATCTAGTAGCTCATCGAAAAGATCCCAACAAAGAGGAAGTCACAGATTTTTTGATTCAACTGAATCGTTCTCCTCAAATGTACAATACCTATCTGCAACTTTTAGAAGATTGGAAACAAGCTGAAGGAACTGTATTTATGCACTTTACTGATATCTCTATTCCTACAAAATATGGAAGTTGGGGGGCTTTAGAATCGGTCTATCAACCGACTTCACCTAAATATAAAGCACTAGAGGATTTTATTGATCAAAATCCTTGTTGGTGGGAAGGATGTTGATCCATGACCTTCTAGGGATTGAGGAATCTGGTATAAAATTAATGTCAATTACAAAAGTTAACAACAGCAAAAATTCATGATCAAAGCTTTAATTATTGGTTCCAATCGAGATAGTATTGTTAAAGCCCAGTGTGAGCCTTTTACCTATTCTCGAAAACAACTGGTTCAGCAACTGAATCTCAAAGTTCAATATTTTCCCGCCCAGACCTTTACTGATATTGCTCAAGTTTGTAAACAGCATGAATCAGAAATTGTATTTTTACTTCCCTACTGGCGAGAAAATCCCCTAGAAGCCGAACAAATTATGAAATCAATTCGAGAAGATCACCCCCATCGAAAACTGATCTTGATTGATCCCTTTGCTCAAGCCAGCACTAAATATTTTAATCTCTTACCTTATGTTGATCGCTTTCTCAAACGACAACGTTATAAAAATATTGAGGACTACAAACAACACTATATTGGCGGTTCTCAATTTACCGATTTTGTCGCTCGAAAATGGAACTATAATTTTGAAGGATGGTATGTTGGTTCTGATGTTCCTTCCGGCTATGAACATCGGATTCAATTGGGATGGAGTTTAGGAACAGCTAAACGCTTTAAAAAAGCCTTATTTCAACCTCAATTTAACTGGTTTCGACCCAAGAAAACCCTTGATATTTTTTGCCGTTTATCGTTAGGTTCACCAACAAAAAAAGAATGGTATTATGAATACCGACAAGCCGCCGTTGATGCGTTGCTTCCCTTAGCTTCAGATTACAAAATAGCAGCCAGTGGTGGTTTTGTGGGGAGTAGTTTGGTTCCCCAGCGCCAATATCTTCAAGAAATTAAATCAAGTCGGATTGTTTTTAGTCCCTTTGGATGGGGAGAAAGCTGTTGGCGAGATTTTGAAGCGATCTGTTATAATTGTTTATTAGTTAAACCGTCTATGGCGCATTTAGACATTCACCCCAATTTATTTATCGAAGGGGAAACCTATGTTCCTGTTGCATGGGATTTTTCAGATTTAACAGAAAAATGTCAATACTATTTAGATAATCCCCAGGAAGCCAATCGCATTATTAAGAATGCCAGACAAGCTTATGAAAACTATTTTAAAAATCATGAATTTGTCAATTTAATTCAGCAGTTAATGGTTTAAAGTTGATGGAGCCAATTATGGAGGAAATGCCAGTTAACAATCCAAGTTCTGTTGAGAGGTTTCGGTTAGCCATTATTATTCTCAATTATCGAACTCCTCAGTTAGTAATCGATTGTTTAAAATCCCTAGAAAATCAAGTGGAAGTCGGACAGGATCAAGTCATTGTCGTTGATAATGCTTCTGGAGATGATTCTGTTGAACGCTTGCAACAAACTATTACAGATCATCAATGGTTTTCCTGGGTTAAACTGTTACCATCGGCGGTGAATGGCGGCTTTTCGGCGGGAAATAATTTAGGGATGAAAGCGGTTGAAGCCGAAGCATATTTATTACTTAATAGTGATACCATTGTTCGACCGAATGCAATATCATGTTTACTTGAAGCTTGGAAAACCCATCCTCAAGTCGGACTGATTAGTCCCCGTTTAGAATGGCCAGATGGAACCCCACAAATTAGTTGTTTCCGTTACCATTCTCCCATGAGTCAATTGATTGATGCAGCTGCTACCGGACTCATTACAAAACTCTTACAAAACTATGATGTTCCCATCGCAGTTTCTAACCTCCCGTTTGAACCGCAATGGACAAGTTTTGCTTGTGTTTTAGTTCGTCGGGAGGTTATTGAAGACATTGGCTTTATGGATGAAGGCTATTTCATGTATTTTGATGATGTGGATTATTGTCGCCGCGTTCATCAAGCAGGTTGGCAAATTCTCCATTGGCCAGAAGCCAGAGTGGTGCATTTACGGGGAGGAAGTAGT
>NZ_JBJUDF010000093.1:0-13285 GCF_046067725.1 Planktothrix sp. | reverse complement strand
TTTAAAGGTTTTCTCTGCTATCTGGCAACGTTGATTAAACGTTAACAACTTTTCTATTTTATAGCAGGGAACAGGGAACAGGGGGAGTTGTAAGTCCTAGACTGAATTTCACATCTGGAAAAAATAACCAGAAATCAGGGTTGGATACAATGATTTAACGGATTGCTAAAACAGAAAAATTAATTGATAAAGATTTAACATTTTCATCAATTAAAGTAGGATAATTTTCTTTGATTTTTTCAAAACTAATCATTTTTTGCAGGAAATCACTATTGGCTATTGAAAAATCCTGATCAAATTCAATCATAGGAGGATCAGAAACAACGGTTAATTCTCCCCATTCACCGATTAAATGATAGGCTTCGTTTTCCATAAAAAACTCATCAATATTACCATAATCCCACGTTCCATCAGGATCGACAATTGGGAGCATTTTATTTAAAGTTAGATTATAGGTTTGGGGATGGGAAAATTTTAAAGTTATTCTTCGATAACAATACTGTTCTCCAGGCAAAGGAGAACTGTAAAGCGGATGATTTTCTGTCAAAACAGCTTCTAAAAAAAATTCTATAGCGGTATCAGTTTTGATACCCAATACATAACTATCTTCAAGATAGATATTTTCTAAACCTGTCAACTGCCAATAATTAAGTCTATCCATAATTTATGATGTTGAACTGAAAGGGCTGAACTGTTTTTTGTTGGGTCAGGAAAGAGGTGACTTAGCTTGTTAAACTCAAGTCAACTCTTTTTCTGAAGTTATCCTAAACCAGCATCACTCAACCTCGTCCATCCTATATGTCCCATTCGATTCGTATATGATTCCCTAGACTTTTGCGAGTAACGTGATTTCCCCAGATATCTATCCTTTGGGTATCAGGATTTCTGAGTTCAACATGAGGATAATCACTTCCAGGTGTCCTGGAACTGCCTTGCTTTAAGGTTAGCCGAACTACGCCATTTTCATCGACGTATTTTAAGGGGCCTTCAGTAGTTTGAGTGGGTTGCCAGCCTTTTAACTCCGCCCATAACTTAAAATCACTGGCTTTTGGAATTTCACCTCTTTCGACAATCTGGATGATTGTTTCCAAGGTGGAGTCTGAATTTATCATTTAACATAATAATGTAATTAGATATTAATATAGTTTCTTAACAATATGGTGAACTTTCAATTTTGTCAAGCTAACCAACGGAACTCTCCCTCAAGCATCAACAGCCAACCGTCAACCCCTGTGGCAGATTGTCCAGTTAACGCTATAATCTCTTGATTATTTCTTTATAATCACAGACAGGCCTGAATGCGCCTTGTGAGGAGATGTCAATGAATATACTTGGAATTTCAGCCTATTACCATGACAGTGCTGCGGCGCTGGTCTGTGATGGTAAGATTGTGGCAGCCGCCCAGGAAGAACGGTTTACCCGCAAAAAGCACGATGCTCGATTTCCGGTTAATGCCATCCGCTATTGTCTTCAGGAAGCCAACATTACCTTTTTTGAAATTGATCAAGTCGTTTTTTACGATAAACCTTTGGTTAAATTTGAACGACTCCTCGAAACCTACCTCAGTTATGCACCTCGCGGGTTTCGTTCTTTTATTAAAGCTATGCCTGTTTGGTTAAAAGAAAAACTTTACCTAAAATCTGTATTAAAAAGAGAATTATCTGCGATCGCTGGAGCAAAAAAAGCTAAACTTCCCCCCTTATTATTTACAGAACATCATCAATCTCACGCGGCTTCTGCCTTCTTTCCGAGTCCCTTTCAAAAAGCCGCCGTCATGTGTTTAGATGGGGTGGGAGAATGGGCAACGACTTCGGTTTGGTTAGGAGATGGAAATACATTAACACCGATTTGGGAAATCGATTTTCCCCATTCTTTAGGGTTATTGTATTCTGCCTTTACCTATTATACCGGGTTTAAAGTTAACTCTGGAGAATATAAATTAATGGGATTAGCACCTTATGGTGAACCCATTTATGTTGATAAAATCCTCACCCATTTAATTGATTTAAAAGACGATGGCACATTCCGATTAAATCTGAAATATTTTAATTATGCTGTTGGTCTAACCATGACGAATAGCAAATTTGATCAACTCTTTGGTGGCCCGCCTCGCAAACCAGAAACCCCCATTAGTCAACGGGAAATGGACATTGCCGCTTCAATTCAAGTGGTAACAGAAGAAGTGGTTTTACGTCTAACTCGTGCGGTTCAAAAAGAATTAAATGTCGATTATCTGTGTTTAGCGGGAGGGGTTGCGCTTAACTGCGTCGCTAATGGTCGAATTCTCCGTGAAGGGCCGTTTAAAGATATTTGGATTCAACCCGCCGCCGGAGATGCAGGAGGAGCGTTAGGGGCAGCCTTAGCGGTTTGGTATCAATATCATCAACAACCTCGTAACGTTGAAACCGATCTCGCCATTGATATTCTGGCTGAAAAACAGTTAGAAACCGTTGTGGGATCTAAAGCTGCTACTGTGGCGTTAAAAACCCATCAAAAACGCTTAGATTATATGCAAGGTTCCTATCTGGGGCCGAAATTTAGCGAGGTCGAAATTCAGGAATATTTAGATACCGTTGGCGCGAAATATTTACGGTTAGATGATGCGGAATTAATGCCTCGTTTAGCTGAAATTTTAGCTGATGGAAACGTCGTGGGATGGTTCCAAGGACGTATGGAATTTGGGCCGAGGGCGTTAGGTGGACGTTCAATTATTGGTGATCCTCGTAATCAAAAAATGCAGTCGGTGATGAACCTGAAAATTAAATATCGGGAATCGTTTCGACCCTTTGCGCCATCGGTCAGAGCCGAACGAGTTTCGGATTATTTTGAATTAGATCGTCCCAGTCCCTATATGTTAATTGTGGCTCCGGTGCAAGAGAATTTAAGAATTCCCATGACCCCGGAACAGGAACAACTTTTTGGGATTGAAAAACTCAATATTCCTCGTTCAGAAATTCCGGCAATTACCCATGTTGATTATTCTGCACGGGTACAAACCATTCACAAAGAAACGAATCCTCGTTATTACGATTTAATCCAACATTTTGAAAAACTCACCGGATGTGCGGTGATTGTGAATACTTCTTTTAACGTGCGGGGTGAACCGATTGTGGGTAGTCCTGAAGATGCCTATCGTTGTTTTATGCGAACGGAAATGGATTATCTGGTTTTAGAGAATTTCTTATTAGCAAAAACAGAACAAACTCCTTGGCAAAAAGATGATTCTTGGCAAAAGGAATTTGAATTGGATTAACCTTTCTCTCGTTTCTAGGTTCAATGTGCGATTCGTTTAACTTCAAGTAAGCTAAAAAGCTTACTTGAGGTTAACTCAGTCATGAAAAATGACCTTGATCATGCAAGGGATATGCTGACGGATACTCGGTAATTGCAAAGAAATAGAACAACTATAGCAATCCTATTTGATTTAGGGTAGGAGCAATTCATGAATTGCCCCTACGGTAAGGGTTTTAGTAATAGAGGTTATTACAACCGATTTAGACTTGCTATAGCAATCAGTTAAAATACCCAAACCGGGTACATCATTATGGCATAGGGAGACAATACTTTGAGTCGTTTCATATCGGTTTTCAATGATTATTATAAATTAGGGAAATAAAATAGTATGATATTATTTTATTCCCACTGCGGCTCAAAAAAATAATATAGTGCGACCCATTAAGCTGTTCCCTATTCCCTATATCCCATGATTGATTCTGACTATCAAATCGGGGGAAGTTTAGCCCAAGACGCTCCCACCTATGTTGTCCGTAAAGCTGATTCTGATCTATATTCTCAATTACAGAAAGGAAATTTTTGTTATGTTTTAAATTCTCGACAGATGGGAAAATCTTCCTTACTGGTGAGAACTCGTTATCGTTTACAACAAGAAGGATTTCAGTGTGCCACATTAGATATGACTCGCATTGGGAGCGAAATGATTACCTCCCAACAATGGTATAAGGGAATTGCCAGCGAGTTATGGAGAGGGTTTAACCTACTGGGTAAATTTAATTTAAAAAATTGGTGGAAAGAAGAAGAAGATATTTCCATGATTCAACGGTTAAGTAATTTTATTGAAGATATTTTATTAACGAAATTTCCTGAAAAAAAATTAATTGTTTTTGTGGATGAAATTGATAGTATTTTAAGCTTAAATTTTAAAGTAGACGATTTTTTTGCTTTTATTCGGTTTTGTTATAACCAACGGGCTATTAATCCTGAATATAACCGGATTAGCTTTGCTTTATTTGGAGTTGCGACCCCTTCAGATTTAATTTCTGATCGCAGTCGTACCCCCTTTAATATTGGAAAAGCGATAGAATTAGAAGGATTTACCTTTAATGAAGTACAACCCTTAATTCAAGGTTTAGAACACAAAGTCAGCAATGCTACGACTGTCATGCGAGAAATTATTAAGTGGACAGGAGGGCAACCTTTTTTAACTCAAAAAATCTGTCAATGTATTTTAGATTCTACTCAAAAATCTATTAATCAAACCTTAACTATTCCCCCTGGAACTGAAGGCTTTTGGGTAGAATCCTTAGTGCGATCACGAATGATTCATAAATGGGAATCTCAAGATGAACCGGAACATTTAAGAACTATCCGAAACCGAATTGAATCGAATCAAGAACACTTAGGAAGAATTCTAGGAATCTATCAAGATATTCTCAAAGGTTTAGACGTTCAGATTGATGATAGTAAGGAACAAAGCGAACTAATTTTATCCGGTTTAGTCGTCAAAGCTGGAGGATTTATCCAAGTTAAAAATCGGATTTATCAAGAAGTGTTTGACCTCGATTGGGTGGTTCAACAATTGCGGACTCTGCGACCTTATTCTCAAGCTTTTGATGCTTGGGTACAATCTCAACAACAAGATGTTTCCCGACTCTTACGAGGACAAGCGTTAAAAGAAGCTCAAAATTGGTCAAACGGACGCAGTATTAGTGATTTAGATTATCAATTTTTAGCCAAAAGTGAAGAATTAGACCGCCGGGAAATGCAGCAAGCGTTAGAAGCGGCGAAAATGCGAGAAACGGAAGCACGACTGTTTCAAGAAAAACAAACCGCAAAACTGCAACGATTTTTACTATTATCCGTTAGTAGTGCGTTAATAATTGCTATCGCATTGAGTGGAATTTCTTGGTTTCAATATCATCAAGCAAGGGTGAATGAACAACAAGCAAAAACCAATGAAATGAAAGCTTTACGCCAATCTTCTGAAGCTTTATTTGCCCTGAATCAACGATTTGAAGCCTTAATTCAATCGATGAAAGCCTATCGGAAATTAAAAACCCTTCCTGATGTTGATACCGAAACTCAGCAAATGGTACAATTAACCTTACAAAAAGCGGTTTATGGAATTCAAGAATATAACCAATTGTTAGGACATACCAGCGCGATTTATAAGGTACAATTTAGCCCACAAGGAGATTTAATTGCTACGGTTAGTCAGGATAAAACGATTAAACTTTGGAAACCCGATGGCACATTAATCAAAACCCTGACCGGACATCAAGATTCTTTAATAAGTGTTGCTTTTAGTTCCCGTCATCGAATTTTTGCCACTACCAGTAACGATAAAACTATCAAACTTTGGAAAACTGACGGCACTTATTTAAGAACACTAACCGGACATAAAGATGCGGTTATGGCAGTCAGTTTTAGTCCCACAGAAGATCAACTGGTTTCTTCTAGTTTTGATCAAACCCTAAAATTGTGGACAATTGACGGAAATCTGATTAAAACAATACCTGCCCATAGCAAGAAGATCGTTACAGTTGCTTTTAGCCCCGATGGTCAAAGATTTGCTTCTGGAAGTGAAGATAATACGGTTAAAATTTGGAAATCCAATGGTACACTCCTCAAAACCTTGACTGGACATCAAGCTGAAATTATGTCGGTGGCTTGGAGTCCCGATGGTCAATATTTAGCCTCTGGCGGTCGCGATAAAACGATTAAAATTTGGAGTCGGGAAGGGATATTAATTCATACTTTTGGCCCCTTTGGGGATGAAGTTTGGGGTGTGGCATTTAGTCCCAATGGTAAATATTTAGCGGGGGCCATTCGGAATCAAAAAATCCAACTTTGGCGTAAAAATCAAAGCCCTTCGGTTTATACTCCTTATAAAACTTTATTTCAACATAAAGCTGAAGTGAGTGCGGTTGCCTTCAGTCCTGATAGTCAAACCATTGCTTCTGCCAGTTGGGATAAAAGTGTGAAACTCTCAAAAATTAACGATACTTTAGTAAGACCTTTAATTGGACATAAAGATACGGTTTGGGGAGTTGCCTTCAGTCCCGATGGTCAAATGATTGCTTCTTCTTCCTTGGACAAAACGATTAAATTATGGACAAATAAAGGTGAATTATTGCAAACCTTAAAAACGGGACATCGGTGGCGGGTCAACCGGGTTGAATTTAGTTCCGATGGTCAATGGTTAGTTTCCAGTTCTGATGATAATACCCTAAAACTTTGGAAGAAAACTCAGGAAGGAAACTTTAACCCCCGTCCTGATCAAACTTTACAGGGGCATAATTGGGGCGTTTGGGGTGTCAAATTTACTCCTGACAATCAATCGATTGTTTCTGGCAGTTGGGATAGAACGGTTAAAATTTGGGGACTGGATGGCAAAGTTCGCCGAACTTTAACAGGTCATAATAGTCAAGTTTGGGGAATCACAATTCACCCTCAACATCAATGGATTGGTTCGAGTTCTAATGATAATACCATTAAACTTTGGAATTTCAAAGGTAAATTGCTACAAACCTTAATCGGTCATCAAGATGGCGTTTGGGATGTGGCGTTTAGTCCTGATAGTCAGTTTTTAGCTTCTGCTAGTCGAGATGAAACGGTAAAATTGTGGCGGTGGAATCCTCAAATTCAATCGTTTGTTGCGGATAAAACTCTTAGGGGACATACCGCAAATGTTATGGCGGTAACCTTCAGTCCTGACCAACAATGGTTAGCTTCTGCAAGTCAAGATAAAACCATTAGACTGTGGAGACGGGATGGAACATTAGTTAAAACCTTGAATGGTCATGATGATGAAGTCTACAATGTTAAATTTAGTCCTGATAGTCAAACCCTGGCTTCAGTTAGTGCGGATAAAACGATAATATTATGGGATTTACATCGAGTTTTAACGTTAGATGATTTTGCTTATGCTTGCAACTGGGTTAAGGATTATTTAAAAACTAATTCAACGGTTAGTCCTGAAGACCGACAATTATGTCAGAACATCAATCATCAGTGATCAATCAACCTTTCACCCGGAGTCAATTATGATGATGAAATTATTAGGATGTGTAGTCATTTTTGCAAGTTTACTCAATGTCACACCTGGGATGGCAAATCATCCCCCCCTACAAGTTGCTCAAGCGTCTAGCACTTCTGCGATTCAAGGTTATTGTTTTTCGGTCGCTAATGATAATCTGGATTCTACGGCAAGAATTTATATTCAAGGAAATCAAGTCACGGGTCGAGTAGAAGCGACGATTCATAATGAAAAAGAATCTTATTATACTTCCTATACTCAAACCTTACAAGGAACAAAAAATGGGAATCAGTTAAACTTAAATATCACCACTAAAATTGAGTTAGATACCCAAAAAACTAAAGAAACCTGGACGTTAACTTCAAATTCTTTGAATACAGGACGAGTCGTTTATCAAAAACAACCTTGTTTAGTGTCTCAAATTCGCTTTGCACCCGGAACTAATAGTACCACCGTTAATCAATCGGTTGTTCGAGGAAGTCGCAATATTTATTTATTAAGAGCGAATCAAGGACAGAGAATGGATCTGAAAATGACATCGTTAGAAAATAATGCCGTATTTGATGTGATTGCACCGAATGGGCAAATTTTGAAAACAGAAGCTACCCAATCGAGTTTAAAATTACCGGCTACTGGAAATTATGAAATAATTGTAGGGGGTACTCGTGGCAATGCTACCTATAAATTAAATGTTAAAATTCAATAAATGGAAGGAAACAGTAAGAATTGAAAGAATTTCAGGATGCAAAACTGTCCTAACGAATGATGCGTAGTGCTATATAAACTGATAACTGATTTTGGGCGGGAGAACCCCGCCCCTACGATTGATTGCTAATTTTTAGAATTCCAACCCGATTGATAATAGATTCCTGAACCTTGATCAGAAACAAAATGACAAGACCAATAGGATTGAATAAAACTTTTCCAAATCGGTTCATTGGAAAAACGATAATAATCCCCTAAAACGGGTTTAATCGCTTCCGTTGCTGCTTTTAAATGATAGTGGGGAATACTCAAAAAGATGTGATGGGCGACATGAGTTCCAATATCATGATGAATCGGATTAATAAATCCATAGTCTCGGTCAATGGTGGATAAAGCTCCTTTGAGGAAATTCCAATCATCTCCCCGATACCAAGGAATATCCGCTTCCGTGTGATGTAAATAGGTGACTAAATCTAGCCACATTACAAACACTAAATAAGGCATGAAATAGTATTTAACAAAAAACAGCCATCCAAACTGAAACGTGAGAAAAGCTAGAAAACCAACCATGGCAATCCAAAGGGCTGTACTGGTAATAATATCCCACTTTTCTGAAGGTTTAAACAAAGGACTGCTCGGCAGAAAATGAGATCCTTGACGGTTAGGAGAACGCCGAAATAGATAAATCGGATAAGCCAGTAACGGAACATAAAAGCGAAACAGCTTTTCATACCAAGGCATCAGATTAAACTTGGTTTCTGTCACCGGATACCAACTTTCATCGGTGTCAATATTTCCCGTATTGGCGTGATGGGTTCTGTGACTAATTCGCCAACCGTGATAGGGAACAAGAATAGGAATATGGGAGAGATGGCCAATTAAATTATTCAGCCATTTGATTTTTGAGAAAGATCCATGACCGCAATCATGACCTACAACAAATAACGCCCAAAACATCGTTCCTTGCATCACCCAAAAAATGGGGAAAAATAGCCAAGAATCGAGTTGATAAGCGATAAAATACAACCCAGCAATAATGGAAATATCAATGAAGAAGTAACTCAAAGATTTTCCCACCGAGGGTTCAAAACAGTAGGCAGGAATCGCCGCTTTCACATCTTGAAGCGTAAAGGGTAACTCTGATGTTGTACTAGGTAAAGCGGTGAGAGTGGACTGGTTAGGACGATTAGATAATTGCACGAACGTTTTGATTTGACCTTGTAAATCATCTTCAGTTTTGTTATTCCCCCAAATTGAATCACAAATACCAAGATTTGGGAGATTAACTTTAACTGCGATTGTTGAACAAAACTTATTGTACCGTTTTATCTGTTAATTTTTGCAATCAATTTTCAATTCTCAAGATGGTTGGGCCAATTTAAGCCACGTTGGAGGATGGGTCATCTATCTTTTAATGACATTAAAATGAATTAATTGGTGTTTATAAACTCTCTTTAATCAACTGAATCAGATCAGCATCTATTGTTGAATTACGTTTTTTAAGGTTTCTTTGTTTAAGGGTTGATTGAGTTTAGGAAGATTCTGATTGTTTGCTCCAGGGAAACGAGCTAGTGCTAATTTTGCGATCGCAGAATCTTGAGGTTCTTGATTCATTAACAGAGACTGATTCAAAATTTCTAACTGAGCATCTACAATTTCATCATCTTTTTCATACCAACTGGCGATCGCCACCGATAAGGTTTCAATATCATCGGGTAACGGATCAATTAATCGGAGTAATTCTTGACGTTTTGATTCAGTAAATAATTGAGGTTGTTGTTCTAACAGTTGCAGAAAGGCTTCTAGGTTTTGCTGGTAAAAAGACATAAACAGATACTTTAAAGAAATATAGAATTGATTATATCAGAAGTTAAGAGACAGGATGGGCGGATTGATGACATTCATTTTAGATTTCATCAATAAAATTTAAACCGCCCAGAAAAGAATAGTTAACTGGCGATGCGATCTAATGATCTTTTTCCTCCCCAACGATCTACAATTTTATCATCATATTCATCGGCAATTTCTAACACGGCATTGACAGAAGCTTGTAACTCTAGTTTATCACAAGTTGAACCCACAATCGTATGTTCAAAAACAATACTTCCCTCTTCATCAATTCCAAAAGCTCCAAATCTCATGATATTATTTTCTCTTAATAGAAAATGTAATAAATCTGGGGAAAGTTCCACATCAGTGACAACATAAGACCGGGTATTAATCACCGCATCATCTTTTTCCCAAGGAAACACAAAGACCTCAACTAATGCTGAACCCATGACCATTGCTAACCCCGGAACATCTTGTCTGGCACAAGGGAATTTACCGTATAATTCTCTCATCCAAGTGGCAACTTTGTTGTAACAAGCTTCTTGCACTGTGGTTTGAAATTGCATCCTGAGCTTTCTCCTCGCGATTTTTCCTTTGTTTTAACATCTTTGGGGTTAGGATCAGGCAGATTTGTATTATTTCTCAACACAGAAACGGATGATTCTAAATTTTTAGAACGGGAGTTCTATTCATCGGGTAAACTCTGAATAGGAGTTCTTAAGTTCACATTGATGGGAGAATGCACAATGGATGAAATGGCAACGGCTAATTTAATTGCTCAAGTGATTACGGTGATCGGTTCATTAGGCTTTTTCTTACTCACGTTTCAAGCGTTGAAACAGTTGGAGAGATAGGGAATGGGCAATGGAAATCGGGAATTAAGGATGGGCAATCACTAATCCTCAAAAAACTGATGATTCTTTCCTTTATATCAGGAAATACCTACAATTTCAAATTCTAACTGATGACTTTTAGCAAAATCGTGGGTCAAGTGATCCACAAAATTCGTATCGGCTAATTCTAAATTATAAAAATCAATCGTATCATGGGTAAAATAAGGCCCAGCGTGCCAAGTTCCAAGGTCTAATTTTATAAAACAATTGCCCGGAATATGAAAAGCCGCTAAATCAGTTAAGATTGGTTCATCAGTTTTAGAAGGCGGACAAACGGCTATAAACCAATCTTTTCCTTCTAATGATCCTAAGCATTGAGTACATTGAACATGACGGGTAATTTGATGAAATTTTAAACCATTTTGTTGAAGTCGCATAATATAAAAACGAGGGATGCCATTTTTTAAGTTCAGTTGGGCATCCTCCTCGTCATAAGATTTATCATCAGCCGAGGCTGAAATAACTTGCCCATAGGGTTTAAATCGTTCAGGGGTAATCCATTCAGCAGCTAACTGTTGAATCATGAGTTTAGGCATTGACAACCTCAGCATTTTAAGAAGTCAAGATCGATTGATTCACAATGATTAAGTTGACTGAAATTGAAATCCATTTTCATCCGCATAACGGTGTAAAAAACGCATGACTCGTTCAAAGATTTCTTCTGAGTCTACTTCAAAGGCACATTCAACTTTAGATAGATCCTCATCTCCCCCGTAGAAAAATTTAACGCCACTGGGAGTGACTTTAATTTGTCCTTCTTCATCCCGCAACCACAAATTTGTGATTTGCTTGCGATAAGCTCGTAAGCGTTCGATGGCTTGAAGGCGCTCAAAAACCAAAACAACAATCTTGGTTTGGGAGTGTTTGAGTTTCCGCAGGCTAATCCCGCTAATTTCTTCATCTAATCCATCAACAAATTGTACAGAGGTTTTCATCGCATTTTCCTCTCGTATTTTATTTTAGTTTATCGGATTTTGAGTCAAATATCAATAAAGTTTACCATTAATCAATCATTTTAAAGACTTGTGATAATTTTAAACACTTGTGGCGTACCCAGTGATAAAAGTTTGATCCCCATCCTCTATGAGTTGTAATTAGGGTTAATCCATTAACCTTGAATGGCTGTATCAACTTGTTTAAAAAGTTTTTCTGGGGTTGAAGAATTATATAAAACGACATCCGCCTGTTGACATTTTGCTTCCAACGACATTTGACTTTGAATTCGAGCTTGAGCGTCTTCAAGAGTTAAAACTCGATTAAAATTATTTTTTTCCCGTTGAATTAACCTTAAATATTGTTGTTCAGGTGGGCAATAAACAACCCAAATCTCAGTCACTAAATCTGTCATCTGAGATTCAAATAATAATGGAACCACTAAAACCCCATCCGCCGAGGGGGAACGGCTAATATCAGCAGTGGAGATTGTTGTTGTTTTTAATTGTTGAATATTGTTAACAAAACATTGGCGGACAAAGGGGTGAATCTGTTGCTCTACCCAGGTTCGTTCTGATGAGTTTGAAAAGATTAGACTGGCTAATTGTTGACGATTTAAGTTACCATCAGAACATAAAATATCCTTGCCATAACGATGAACAATAGACTCGAGAACAGGTGAACCGGGTTTAACAGCTTCTCGCGCATATAAATCCGCATCCCAAATTGGAAGTTGGTAAGCTGTCGCTAAATAGTTAGATACAGTCGTTTTCCCTGTAGCGATTCCCCCAGTTAGACCAATTAAACGCATACTTTTGATTTTCAATCTATAATATTATTAATTCGGTTTCAATCAGAATAGTCCATCTGGGTAGCTTCTGTCGAGATCTACGTTGTAGATTCCCTTTCAGTGATTGTTTATTTAAGCCATAAACCCCTATGCAGCCTGGACACTTTTTCAAGAGAATTTTAATTTCCTTTCCGTTAGCAGGATTTTGGATGGTTGGAATTCATGAATTGCCAGAACAATTCGCGGGTAATTTTAACATTTATATTTCCAGCAATTCAGTTTTAGCACAGTCTATTATTCCTGAGCCTAATAGTACCAATACCCTGACTAATTCTGTTGAAAATCGCATTAATATTACCGGAGGTCAACTGTCAGCCGATGGAGGAAATTTATTTCATAGTTTTACTCAATTTAACGTTCCCCCCGGTCAAATTGCTAACTTTGTTTCTAACCCTTCAATTCAAAATATTCTGAGTCGTGTCGTGGGAGGACAACCTTCTGTCATTGAAGGGTTGATTCAAGTCACAGGTGGCAATTCTAATCTATTTATTTTAAATCCGGCTGGTATGATTTTTGGAGCCGGATCTCGTTTAGATGTTCCTGCTTCATTTACCGCCACAACTGCTACCGGAATTGGATTTAATTCAGGTTTTTTTAATGCTTTAGATGATAATAATTATAATAGCCTTTCGGGTGAACCGAATTCTTTTCTGTTTGCCACTTCAAATCCAGGTAATATTATGAATTCAGGAGAACTCACCGTTTCTTCTGGACAAACATTAACCTTAATTGGGGGAAATATCATCAATACCGGAACGCTCAACGCACCCGGAGGACAAATTACTATTGCTGCTATTG
>NZ_JBJUDF010000092.1:0-15911 GCF_046067725.1 Planktothrix sp. | reverse complement strand
GGAATAGGTAAAACCGCCTTGGTTAAAAGATTTGTTGATTTGAACTTAGAGCAATTTGAAGTCATTATTTGGAAAAGTTTAAAATATCCTAAACCTTTAGACTTGCTCGTTAAGGATTTATTGAATATTATTAAACTAGAAGAAAAACAAACCCTAGAGGATCAATTCAAACAATTATTTGATATCTTTGCAAATAAGAAATGTTTAATGATCCTTGATGATGTGCAGAATATCTTTACTCTGGGTGAATTTGCGGGACAATATCAACCGGAATATCACAGTTATCAAAACTTTTTCACCCTGACAACAGAAACTCAACATCAAAGTAGTTTAATTTTGATTAGTCAAGAACAATGTGCAGAAATGGAATCTTTAGATGAGGAATTATATTCGGTTAAGTCTTTGGAATTATCAGGTTTATATGATAGTCAAATTTTGAATCATAAAGGATTAGCAAATGGGGAGTCTTGGTTAACGTTAATTAATTTATATGAAGGAAATCCTAGTTATTTAAAAAGTATTGCTATTTTAATTAAAAATATATTTGATGGTGATGTTGGTGAATTTCTAGCTGAAAATGAATTAGTGATGACTCAGGAAATGCGATCACATTTTAATCAATTATATAATAGACTTTCACCCATTGAACAACAAATTGTTTTAAAATTCAGTCAATTTGAGCAACCTTTATCCAGAGAAACATTGAGAGAAACTGTAGAGTTATCATCAACGGATTTAATTAATGGATTACAATCTTTACAAAAACGGTATTTAGTTGCTAAAATAAAAGAAGATAAAATTATGTTTAAATTATCTTCTATTTTTAGAGACTTTGTAAAAAAGTTTTGTTAAGATTAAGATGATTGATTCAGCACATCTTTTTGCTTTGGGTTGTTGAGAACGATAGCGGTCGATCTCCCGCCATTCCCTTGCTTTTCCCCTCGCACTCCAAACCCCTTTTGTCCATACATCTTTAGCGATGCAGGCGGGGACGCTTGCTCCACAGACCCACTTGCTTCTTGTTTCTTTACAAAATTTACACTTTTTTGTCTCCGCACCGCCCTATACTGCTAAATGTAGGCTATTGCAGGATAATGTTGAACAGAAATTCAAAACCTCAACGTTTTGAACCCGCAGGCAAACGGATACTGTAACGTCCCGCCACAACCCAATCTCGCCTAACTATCTAGTTGACTAAGTATATTGAGTTAACAATGTTGGGAGGTTAGGTTTAACAGCATATTAACGCTGAAACTCTCACCAACATCTATCCTCTGCAACCATGAGTTATAGACTTCATGCTCAACAGTCTACCGCCATCCAATCATAAATTTGGCATAAACCCTTTTAGATTTTGGGTTGATTTGTGTTTCTAATATCCAAAATCTGAAATTATTGTCTCATAAATGAAATTTATCAGGAAAATTGTCTCATGTCAACCAATAGAAAAAAACGCCCAACTTCTAATCCTCGTTCTACTTCTGCAATTAATGACAAAGTAAAAGTTACAGTGTCTTTAACGGCAGATGCAGCTCAAAAAGTCGAAGCTTTAGCGAAACAATTGGGGGTGTCAAAATCCGAATTATTTGAACGTTTTGCCCAAGAAAAATTAAAACCATCGCCGGAAACTCAAAACACAGCTAATTCTAATCCTGTAGCAACGGAACCCACCGTTAATATAGACTCTTCTACAACTTCCTCTGAGACGGCTAATTTAAAACAGCAAGTTGAAGAAAAAGATAAGATTATTCAGCAGTTACAACAGCAAGTTGCTAGGATATCTGAGTTAGAAGCTCAACGGGAAAAAACCGTAGCATTAGAGACTTATGAAGCTTTGAGAAAAGAAGCAGAACAACAAAAAACAACGATAGCTGAATTCCAAACTCAATTCACTCGAATTACTGAGTTAGAAGAACAATTGAAAACAGCAAATTCAGAAGGAAATCACCAAGCTTTACAGAATGAGTTAGAACAACAACGAAACATCCAAGCACAATTAAATCAGCAAATTGAAGCTTTACAAAAAGAACTTCATGAACGTCATCGTTCTTGGGCGCAACTCCAAACAAAAGAGGAAAAAATTGCTGAATTAGAAGGAAAACTAGCTCATAGTATTTCCAAAGAAAATTATCAGCAGCTAGAACAGATTTGTGCTAACCAGAAAATGCAAATAGCTACGATAGAGAAGAAATTAGCGAGTTTAATTTCTCCGATACAGCATCAGGATGAAACGCATACAACCGCCAATAATTATGACGCTCTGAAAAATTATATGCAAGAACAAGACCAGTTAATTAATGTCTTGCAAAAACGGGTTTTAGAATTGCAAGGATTAGCGTCTTTTGGAGAATCTCAACTGTCTAAATGGCGAAATCGCACGTTTAATAGTTAAATTCAAACCTTAAACTTAGGATGGGCTATGCCCATCTTGAACCTACAAAAACGAAGATCAGGGCTGACACCCCCTAACGGTCTAACCCACAGAACAATATTAAAATAAATTAAATTTTTCCGGTTTTTCTCCAGAAACCTTAACGTAGAAAGTGTAACTGAGCTTAGGATCAAGCCCAGATGGTTTAATCAAAAACAAAACTATGGTAACTCTTTACGTTAACCCCGCGACCGGAAATGATTTCAGTTCCGGCGACTCAAAATCCCCCTTTAAAACCTTAAAAAAAGCTTTGTCTCAAGCCCAATCTGGAACCACGATTTACCTAGAAGCAGGCACTTATAATAATTTGAGTGGCGAAGTTTTCCCGTTAATTGTGCCTTCTGGAGTCATTATTATAGGGAATGAACCGGGTAAAGGCAGTGGTATTTTAATCGAAGGCAATGGGCTCTACACCAGTCCCAGTGCAGCGAGTCAAAATATTACAATATTGATGCAAAATAACGCCCAATTACGAGGCGTAACTGTTACCAATATTCAAACCAGAGGAACTGGGGTTTGGATTGAATCTCAATCTCCGATGATTGCCAATTGTACCTTGACTCGATGCAAGCGAGAAGGCGTTTATGCCGTGGGTTCAGGAAAACCTCAAATTCTCAATAGTCTTTTTATTCAAAATGAAGGCTATGGCATTTCCATTGAAGGAGAAATAACCGGAGAAATTCAAGGCAATACCTTTCAAAATACCGGATATGGTCTTTCCATCAAAGATCAAGCCGCTCCCTTAATTCGGGATAATGCTATTGTAGAAAATCGATCTGGATTATTAATTGCAAATCAGGCTAAACCGATTCTGCGTCAAAATTTAATTGAACGCAATACCGGGGATGGAGTTGTGATGATGAATCAAGCGAGTCCCGATTTAGGAACGGTGCAAACTCCAGGGGGAAATACAATTCGCAATAATGGCGGTTTTGATATTAACAATGCCGGAACTGTCAGCTTAACTTGTTTTGGAAATATTATTAGTCCTACTCGCGTTAAAGGAACTCTACAAGTCGTGACTCAAACTGTACCAATGGCTGCATCTGCCACCTTATTTGTTAATTCTGCCACAGGTAATGATTCTGCTTCAGGCGGTCAATCTGACCCTTTAAAAACTATTGCTAAAGCCCTGAGTCGCGCCCAATCAGGAACCGTAATTCAAGTCGCCCCAGGAAATTATAACGCCGCGAGTGGGGAAGTTTTTCCCTTAATTGTGCCATCAGGAGTGACAATTCTGGGGAACGAAGCCACAAAAGGTAAAGATGTGGTAATTGTCGGAAGTGGCACGTTTACCAGTCCCAGTGCAGCGGCTCAGAATATTACGATTTTAATGCAAAATAACTCCACTGTTAAGGGTGTTAGTGTCAGCAATGAGCAAACGCGAGGAACCGGAATTTGGGCAGAATCCGTTTATTGTACCGTTGCCAGTTGTACTTTAACAAAATCCAAACGAGAAGGATTATTTGCCACAGGAACAGCCATTCCTGCGGTACTGAATAATGATTTTATTCAAAACGTGGGAAATGGTATCGCTTTAGCGGGAAATGCTAAAGGTGAAATTCGGGGAAATAAATTCCAAAATACCGGATATGCGATCGCTGTGCAAGCTGCTGCGGCTCCGTTAATTATTGAAAATGAAATTCTGGAAAATCGTTCTGGTTTGGTATTATCAGGACAATCTAAACCCGTATTGCGAAAAAACCAAGTGAAGAAGAATCTCCAAGACGGGTTAACGGTGATTGCTGATTCCGCCCCGGATATGGGCAACCCTCAAGATAATGGCAATAATGTATTTGTGGATAATGGCAAATATGATGTGCAAAATGCCAGTAAATTTACCTTAATTTCGGTGGGAAATCAAATTAACCCAACTCGGACATTAGGAAGTATTGAATTTACCGCGAATCAAAGTCCGACTCCTGGCCCTAGTCCTACTCCCACTCCTGGCCCTAGTCCCACTCCCACTCCGGTTCCAGGGGGGGCGAAATTTAACGATATTGGGTCTCACTGGGCGAGAACCTTTATTGAACGGTTAGCGGATATGGGGATTATTAGCGGGTTCCCCGATGGTTCGTTTAAACCCGATGCAACCTTAACCCGTGCCCAACACGCTGCAATGTTGATGAAAGCCTTTGAACTAACCCCCATTCGCGAAGCAACAGGTTTTAGCGATGTGCCGACGGATTTCTGGGGGAAAGAAGCCATTGAGAAAGCAAATCGCGCGGGGTTCCTATCCGGTTATCCTGATAAAACCTTCCGACCCAATCAAAATTTAACTCGCTCTCAAGCCATTGTTTCTTTAGTCAATGGGTTGAAATTAACCGGAGGAACACCCGCTAATTTAAGTGTTTATACTGACCGTGTTCAAATCCCTTCCTTTGCTACTAATGCCATGATTACAGCAACGGAATTAAACATGGTGGTTAATTACCCGAAAAAAGAAGTTTTTAATCCTTTAAAAGATGTCACCCGTGCGGAAATTGCAGCGATTTTCTATCAAACCTTAGTGGCGCTTAATCGGGCACAGGCGATTGATTCTCCTTACATTGTTTAACTCCTAAAAACCCGGTTTCTGCCAGAAACCGGGTTTTTAACTTTTCCCTGGTAGAACCAGAATTTACTCAGAGAGGCAGAGCCTCTTATTAACAGCAGGCGGAGCCTGATTAAAGTATTGCTAGGTAGAACCTAGCAACGAGAAATGATCAATTAAGCAGAAATTTGGCTAAAAAAATTAATCATTTTTTGCTTTTGTTCTGGATCAACTGTTTCCCACTTCCTAGCAATATTAAAATCCTTATTAACCTTAGATAATTCTAATAAATTCGGCTTAATTCTATTGCGGTAATTTTTCTCCTCACATAACCAGTTCAATATATCTGATAAGTGCCAGATTGAAGGAGTTCCTCCATAGATAGGTTGTGGAGAGTTTAGTTCATCCTTGATTATCAAATTACGAATATTTTGTCGGGTACATCCAAGTAATTTAGCAACCTCGGTTAAACTCACAAAATCTGGGCTAACTTCAGTCAAAACTGCCTGGGGAATAGCCCGTTTCACATCTCGAATTGCGCTATAAACTGCTTCTGTTGCCGATGAAGATTCGCGTATAAAATTTAGAGCAATTCGCCCCTTTTTGCCAATTCCAATTAAAGCATCATCACAACCTTCTGTTGCTAAAGTCTCTAAAAAATTATCAAGATTGACCGGAATATCTGGAAGATTAAAGTTTAAAATAAAATCATATTCTGGCATTTTTTAATTCTCCTCTTCCTCTTGTGCTTGATGATGAACGGTGCAGTTATCAATCACACGACGGATTAGTTTAGCGTGATTGCCTGCATTTTTAGGGGTACTCCAAACACTGACAATACAAAATTCTCCACAGCGACAATCCTTGTTATTATAAGGACAGTAAATTTTTCCCCAAGCATGAGATCCCACTTCAACACGCCATCCATTTTGTTCGGCATATTTCAAGGCTGCTTCAATCTCTGGTTTAGGATGTTTTTTCCTAGACATAAAAATTTGAGCTTGTATAAACTATAGTTTATTGTGTTTAAATTGTCAAGTGACAACTTATTATAACTGGGATGGAGTGAATAATTTTGCCCGATTCCCTGGTTACCGGGTTCCCTGGTTAAATGCCAGATCAGGTTTATGGTGCGTGCGATGCAGCTTACGCACCCTACAATAGTTTAGACGGTTTATTATCATTAACAATCATGAATAATCCTCAAGTTATTTGTATTGGTGAAATGTTGTTTGATCGGTTATCGAATGAATTAGGAAAACCGTTAGAACAAGTTAAATCTTGGACAGATTACCCTGGAGGTGCACCAGCAAATACGGCTTGTGGATTAGTTAAATTAGGAATTTCTACGGCTTTTATGGGGTGTATTGGGGAAGATGCACCCGGAGAACAATTAGTGGAATTATTAACAGAAACGGGGGTTAATCTTACAGGGGTTCAACGCCATTCTAGCGCACCGACTCGGATTGTTTATGTGGTTAGAGATGCCGCAGGCGATCGCAGTTTTGCTGGATTTGGAGCGCGAGATACTATAGAATTTGCAGATACTTATTTACAAGCTGAACATCTGCCCGAACCATTATTTAAAACCGCAGATTTTCTTGTTTTAGGAACCTTAGAATTAGCTTATCCTCAAAGTCAAAAAGCAATTTTAAAAGCGGTTGAATTGGCTAAAAAATATCAAGTTAAAATTTTTATTGATATTAACTGGCGTCCGATGTTTTGGCAAAATCCTGATGCCGCTATTGAATTGATTTTAAATCTGGTTCAAAATGCGGATTTCCTGAAATTAACAAATGAAGAAGCCGAATTATTATTTAATACTATAGAACCCAAAGCGATCGCTCAACAACTACAAATTAAAGGAGTATTTGTTACCGCAGGAGAACAAGGTTGTGCCTATTATTTAGCTGGAAATTCAGGAAGACTACCCGCATTTTCTGTTAGTGTTGCAGATACAACGGGTGCTGGAGATGGATTTACAGCCGGAATTCTTTATCAATTCTGTAAATTAGGAATAGAATCGATTAATTACCCTAAAATCGCTAAAGAAATAGTGGGGTTTGCTAGTGCAGTTGGGGCATTAACTACAACAAAACCCGGTGCAATTGCCGCTCAACCGACATTAACAGAAGTTGAAATATTTTTAAAGAATTATGAATTTTAATTAATTTTTAAAATCGGAACTCAATCTCAATTCAGTATTAGAATTGGGACGCTTGACCCTGATCCCATCCCTCATTTTAGCAGTTGATTTCTTAATTGAGAGAGAATAGACCCTAATTTTGACTATAATTTTTAATGCCAATTCTAATAAAGCTCATGAAAAAATACATTTCTCGCCTATTAGCTCTTGTTCTTGTAGCTGCCATTACCTTAGTCGGATGTGGGGGAAGTCCTTCTGGACTCTTAACAGGTAATTATCCTCAAGATACTTTAGCCGTTGTCGATAGCTTAAGAACTGCTATCATGTTACCAGAAGATGCACCGAATAAGGCAGAAGCCCAAGGTCAAGCCCGCGAGGTGATTAACGAATTTATCGCCCGTTACCGTCGCGATAGTTCCGTGACGACTCTCTCGTCCTTTACCACCATGCGAACCGCACTCAACGCCTTAGCTGGTCATTATAGCTCCTATCCCAATCGTCCTATCCCCGATAAATTAAAACAACGTTTGGAACAAGAATTTAAACAAGTTGAAGCCGCCGTCAACCGAGGCGCTTAATCATTTGTAGGGGCGGGGTCTTCCCGCCCATCCTCAGTTATGAGTCAATGGGGAATTACGAATTACGAATTACGAATGGGTAAAAGTTAACATCTCTCTTTTCCACTGATTTCTTTAAGAATATTGTGAATTATTGAATATCGTGAAATACTGTAACAATTTATGTTTGGTTTAATGATTCCTCAACATCGTTTTTCTCGGTTATTATTCAGTTTTTTGATAACCCTTTCCTTGAACCCTTTATTGTTAGTGTCTGTCGCGCGTTCTCAAACTTTAGCTTATTGTAAATTATCGCCACAAGCGATCACCCAAAAAGAAAGTTTACGACAAACTGCCTTAACCGGAAATCCTGAAGCGATTAAAAACTATAATACTATTTTAATTCAACACGCTCAACAAATCAATCAATGTCGTCAACAAATTAACCCCAAAACTCAAGCGATTTGGTTACGATTCTATCCCTGTGATGCTCGACCCGGAGAAGTTGATCGAATTTTAGATAATATTATTAATAAAGGATATAACAAAGTTTATTTAGAAGTTTTTTATGATGGTCAAGTGTTGTTACCTTTGAGTCAAAATCCCACAGCTTGGCCATCGGCAATGCGATCGCCGGGAATAGAAAACCGCGATTTATTAGCAGAAACTATTCAAAAAGGTAGACAACGGGGATTAAAAGTATATGCTTGGATGTTTATGTTAAATTATGGTTATACTTATACTTTAAAACCCGATAGAAATTCTGTTTTAGCTCGCAATGGTAAAGGTGAAACAACAACAACAGCCGTGATTGACCAAACGAAAATCGACGAATATGGGGAAAGTTTTGTGAATCAAGGGTTTGTTGACCCGTATCATCCCACTGCTAGAGAAGATTATTTAACCTTATTAAATGCTATTTTACAACGTCGTCCCGATGGCGTTTTATTTGATTATGTTCGCTATCCCAAAGGGTTAGGAGGAGAATCGGTTGCAACAAAAGTTAAAGATTTATGGATTTATGGAGAAGCGTCTCAACAAGTCTTTTTAAATCGAGCGAGTAGTCAAAAAGGCAAAGACTTAATGCAGCGATTTATACAGCAAGGATTTATTACGGAAAATGATGTCAAAGCCGTGACCGAAAAATATCCTGATGAAAAAGATAAACCTTATTGGCCTGATGAGAAACAGTGGAAAACTTTAGCTTCTGTTCCTAAAATGGGGGAAACTTTACAATTACAATTATGGCGGTTAAGTGTTGCCCATGCTAGACAGGGAGTTTTAGACTTTTTAGCCACTGTAACTCAACCTGTTCAAAGCCAAGGAATTCCGGCGGGGGCTGTGTTTTTTCCTGAAGGAAATCGTAAAATAGGAGGCATGGGATTTGACTCGCGAATGCAGCCTTGGGATCAATTTTCACCCTCAATCGAATGGCATCCCATGTCCTATGCGGTCTGTGGAGAAACCAACTGTATTACGGCACAAGTTCAGCAAGTTGTTCAACAAGCACCCCCAGGAACTCAAGTCATTCCCGCTTTAGCTGGAGACTGGGGAAAAGCATTAAAAAATCGCCCGTCTTTAGAACAACAAATGGTGAATATTTCTGCAATCATTCCTCAAATTAATGCGTTTAGTCATTACGGTTATGATTGGCAAGATTTGGAAGAAACCCGACAACGAAAATTTTGTCACCGATAAGAATTAAGATTATGAACTGGGTTCAATCGGAGAGTGACTAATCATTAAGCTCATCTTTTTACAGATTTTGTAAATCCCGCTATAATAGGATTATCAATTGGAGTTAATTTTATGAAAAGTGCATCCCCCGAAACGGGTTTAATCGGCTTGATTTTAGGAATTGGATTAGCAATATTAGCGTTAATATCGGTGAATTCCTTTGTGATTGTTAATCCGGGTCAAGCGGGAGTATTAAGTATTTTAGGAAAAGCACAAGATGGGGTATTATTAGAAGGAATTCATTTTAAACCTCCTTTAGTTTCTAATGTCGATATTTATGATGTAACTGTCCAGAAATTTGAAGTTCCGGCTCAAAGTTCTACTAAAGATTTACAACAGCTATCGGCGAGTTTTGCTATTAACTTTAGGCTTGACCCGGTACAAGTGGTGAGAATTCGACGAGAACAGGGAACACTACAAAATATTGTTTCTAAAGTTGTTGCTCCTCAAACTCAAGAATCCTTTAAAATTGCAGCAGCAAAACGAACCATTGAAGAAGCAATTACCCAACGGGAATTATTGAAAGCCGATTTTGATGAAGCCTTAAATGACCGATTAGATAAATATGGAATTATTGTCTTAGATACGAGTGTTGTTGATTTAACCTTTTCTCCTGAATTTGCGAAAGCCGTTGAAGAAAAACAAATTGCTGAACAACGAGCCAGACGAGCGGTTTATATTGCTAAAGAGGCAGAACAACAAGCTCAAGCTGATATTAATCGGGCAAAAGGAACGGCGGAAGCTCAACGTTTGTTAGCTGAAACATTGAAAGCCACTGGGGGACAATTAGTCTTACAAAAAGAGGCGATTGAAGCTTGGCAAAAGGGAGGAGCCCAAATGCCAAAAGTGTTAATTTTGAATGGGGATAATAAAAGCATGGTTCCGTTTTTATTTAATTTAGGAAATCTTTCAGAAATGAGTTATGAATAAAGGTTAAAGCTCAGACTGTTGTTAGGGTTGATATTGCCAAATTTTGTCTCTTTGGATTATCCAGAGTTTACCTTCTACTTCTGCTTCATCTAAAGCATTAACTAGGGTATCAATTGCCTCATCCAAATCTTGTGGGGTGGGTTGAGAAGGTAAACGGATAACCACAATTCCTGAATAATTAGAGGGATTATAGCGGAAAGAATTGCTAAACCCTCTATCCAAAGTAATTAAACATCTTCCCTGACAATGACAAATTTCAATTAAGCTTAAATCATCCGTTGAACTTAGATTTTGACTGCTCACGGTTTCAACATCATGACCTGCTAAACGTCAACGTGCTACAGCCCGAAGATTTCCTAAGTTTTCATCAAGTTTGATTTTCATTTGACCAGAAATTAACGAGATCTAACCGGAATTTCCACATAACAATCACGGGACATTTCAGCACCATAAGCAATACAAGCTAAAATATCTTCACGCTCTATTCCAGGGTACTCTTCTAAGAGGGATTCAATGGTAACTCCACTGGCTAAAAAATCTAAGATGAGAGAAACCCAAATTCGATGACCCCGAATGCAAGGTTTGCCAAAACAAATGTTAGGATCAATAGCAATTCGAGACAGTAAACTTGCTGGTGTCATACTTCACCTATTGTACTTGGTTTCAATTCAACTATTTCATAGTATAATTATACTAGATTTACGCTAATTCGTGTATTCTCCTGAATTAATCTATTTTAAAACCCTTAAAAATTATGTCTATTTTTACTTTACAATCTGTTAAAAAAGAATTTGGAACCAAAGAAATCCTCAGAGAAGCTAACTTTAGTTTAGATACGACAGATAAAGTCGGTTTAATTGGAACTAATGGGTCAGGAAAATCAACCTTATTAAAAATGATTGCAGGACAGGAACCCATTGATGGTGGGCAACTTTGGGTAAACCCCAGAGCTAAAGTCATCTATTTACCACAACAACCGAATTTAGATGAAAACCGCACGGTTTTAGAACAAATTTTTGCCGATAGTGGCGAACAAATGCACTTAATTCAAGAGTATGAAGATTTATCTCATAAATTAGCAAAACATCCTCAAGATTCTCAACTCTTAACGCGATTTTCCCAAGTCACTCAAAAAATGGATGCAACCAACGCTTGGGAATTAGAAAACCGAGCTAAAATTATTTTAACAAAATTAGGGATTGAAGATTTTGACACGCCGATTCGTCAGTTATCGGGGGGATATCGCAAACGCATTGCTTTAGCAACAGCGTTATTAGTTGAACCGGATGTTTTATTAATGGATGAACCGACCAACCACTTAGATGCAATGTCCGTTGAATGGTTGCAAGATTACTTAAAAAATTATCGCGGTGCGTTACTTTTAATTACCCATGACCGCTATTTTTTAGACCAAGTAACAAATCGGATTTTAGAATTAGACCGAGGGGATTTATTTACCTATTCAGGAAATTATTCTTATTTTTTAGAAAAGAAAGCGGAAGCCGAGGATATTGCTGTTAGTCAACAACGCAAACATCGAGGGGTTTTACGTCGGGAATTAGAATGGTTGAAGCGAGGGCCAAAAGCTAGAAGTACGAAACAAAAAGCTCGAATTCAACGCATCGAAGTGATGCAAGAAACGGAGTTTAAGCAAGCTCAGGGGAAAGTCGAAATTTCAACTCCAGGTCGCCGCATTGGGAAAAAGGTAATTGAATTAAATCATGTTTTTAAATCCTATGATAATCGCGTTTTAATTCAAGAGTTTACCTATAGTTTTAATCCTGATGACCGCTTAGGAATTATTGGGGGAAATGGAGTCGGAAAATCAACGCTATTAGATATGATTACAGGTCGAGTTCAACCTGATAGCGGAATCTTAGAAATCGGGTCAACGATTCATATCGGTTATTTTGACCAACATTCGGAAGATTTATTAGAGGCGATGAATGAAAATCAGCGTGTGATTGATTATTTAAAAGAAGTAGCAGAATATGTGAAAACCGCCGACGGAACTCAAATTACCGCCTCTCAAATGTTAGAACGGTTTTTGTTTCCCCCCAGTCAACAATATGCACCGTTAAGCAAACTTTCAGGGGGAGAAAAACGACGGTTATTTTTATTACGGGTGTTAATGAGTGCGCCGAATGTATTAATTTTGGATGAACCCACAAATGATTTAGATGTTCAAACGTTATCGGTTTTAGAAGATTATTTAGAGGATTTTAATGGCTGTGTAATTGTGGTTTCCCACGACCGTTATTTTTTAGACCGAACCGTTGAGACAATTTTTGCCTTTGAACCTGGGGGAATTTTACGACAATATCCGGGTAATTATTCGGTTTATTTAGATTATAAAAAAGCTGAGGAGTTAGAGTTAAATCGTCAAACCACAAAAGTTGAAGAAAAACCGAAAGATACAGAGAAAGAACTAGAAAAATCTCAACGATATTCTTGGGATAAAAGCGGACAACGGAAATTATCGTCTAAAGAACGACGAGAATATGAGAAATTAGAGGTAAAAATTGCTGAGTTAGAAGCGAAAAAAATCGAGTTAGAACAGGAATTATATCACGCACCTCCGGGGGCGGTTTCTAAAGTTCAAGACTTACATCAACAGGTAGAAACCATTACCCAAGAGATTGATAATGCGACAGAACGTTGGTTAGAATTAGCGGAAATTGCCTCTTTTAATTAATTTTTTTAAGATAGTAAGTCTAAAGGGATTGTACAATCCTAATTTGAGGAGTATTCATCTCAAACAATGGACACATATCCCCGTGTCAGGGTGAGAAAACCTTGCCCCTACGATGGGCGGTAATTTGTACATCAGATTTAGACTGACTCTTATTAAAAACTCTATTGATTTAACAGTTCCTTCGCTAAATTTAGAGAAGGATTGTTAAACAAAACCTCAACTCAAAAACCACTTTTACTCGTTCATAATATCTTGATTCAACAAACAATTCATAACCCTGGAAACACAAGGAACTGGAACACTATTCCCAATTAATCGACGGGCTGTTGAATAGGAAGCTACCATTTTAAACTCGTCGGGAAATCCTTGTAAACGTAGCATTTCTCGCTCTGTTAAACGGCGTTCTCCATTCACTAATAAATAATTATAAGATGCTCCGGCTCTTAAGGCGCAGGAATAGGGATAAGCACTAATATGACCTGCTTTATTTTCATGCCAAATGGTCGGTTCAGAAGCAATTTTTCCTTGATATTTTACTAATCTGTTATTACGGATTTTTTCAGAAGCATAATAAAAGGCTGAAACTTGAGGTTCTAAAATTTCCGTTAAAGGTTTCATCGGTATGTTTTGAATTTCCCACCGGAAGGATAACGGTTGACGATAACCGACAATAAAAATCCGTTCTCGCTTTTGGGGTAATCCTAAATGTAAGGCATTCAGAACTTTATATTGAATATAATAGCCCAATTGTTGTAAAATTTCCAGAATTTTTTGTAATGTTTTACCTTGGTTATGTCCGACTAATTGTTTAACATTTTCTAAGATAAAGTAATTGGGTTTTTTACAATCTAAAATCCGAGCAATGTCAAAAAATAAGGTTCCTCTGGTGTCTTCAAACCCCTTAAGCTGTCCACAAATACTAAAAGGTTGACAAGGAAAACCAGCCAATAAAATATCATGGTCAGGAATATTCTTGGCTTCAATTTGGGTAATATCTCCGGCAGGTTGTTCACCAAAATTCATCTGATAAATGTTTTGAGCATCAGGATCAATATCTGAGGAAAATACACACTTAGAGTTAATATTTTTACCCTTTAAGGCTTGATTAATTGCAATTCTAAATCCACCAATTCCACAAAATAAATCGATATATCTCATTGTCCTGATTAACTGATTATAATTCCTAGTTTAACATGATTCATACCCAAAAATCAACCAACTGATAGCCGAATAACGGTTGAGCATCTTTGAAGTGTGTTATTGTTAATTTTGGGTTAAAATTAAAATTCAAACTATTGTTTAGAATTAACTTTAGGGAGTTTCCGAAATAATGACTTTTTCCAGATAAAAATTGCGATTACACCCAAACAAAACAACCCCATCACCCCAGCTAACGGATTTTGATCAATTCCAGTAATTGCCTCAGAAACCGTATCAGAATAATCAATCAGTTGCCCCACATTAATCATATAATATCCCCAAACCAACCCACCATGCAACCCCATCGGCAAACCCAACCAACCGGAGGGACTTAACGTTAAACGAGGTGAAGAAGCCGGAAACCAAGCGAGTTTGGAGATCACTAAAATTGATCCTAATAACACTAACCCTGGAAATTGTAAGGCTGTTCTTTGAATTTCTGATAGAGGTTTAATAAAATGTAAACTCGCAAAAATTAAACTATTAATTCCTAATGCTATTTTCGGCGAATAATCTCGGTTTAATTCATCGAGTAACCATCCTCTAAAAAATAATTCTTCGGCAAACCCCACCCCAAAAGCAACTAAAAACCCTTCTAAACTCATTCTCAAAAAATCAGAGTTTGGAGATTTCCATTGTACCCAACCGAATAGAGATTCGATGAAGAATAATCCCATTAAACTGATTAATCCTAATCCTAATCCTTTGAAATAATTTTGATAATTTTTAGAATTGAATACTAACCCATAACGAGTTAGGGGGTGAGATTTTTGATCAATGATTTTTCCCCAAACATGAATTAATATGATAAACTCGATATAGAGGAAAATTAAGGTAATAATACTAACAAAATTGCGATTGCTCACCCATAAATAAAAAGGTGCTGCCAAGGGAAGCCAAAGCAACACCAACATGAGGAGAAAAATAATAATTCTCAGAAAAGCTGGATAATTTCTTAAAAATTCAAAATCGTATTTCAAACCCATTGTCCTATTATTGAGGAAGTTTATTCATCGGGTTCAATGGTGCTGATGAGTCCATGGGTTTTTAATGTTTCACAATAAAATTCCGCGTGTTCTTGAGCGCAAGTAATCACTAATGCTAGACCATTGGTATGGGCTTCCATCATAATACTCACCGCCTGGGGTTGAGTCAAACTCGGAACCGTTTTCATCAACACCTGAACGACATACTCCATCGAATTAAAATCATCATTATGGAGCAAAACCCGATAACGGGGTGCAAGTTTACGAACGGTCTCACTTTTTTGTACGGTCTCGACAGACACGGCTTTTTCTCCTTTTTGAAATAATGGAAAGGGTTTAGGATTAGTAAAATCAATAAATTATTAGACTTTATATAGTTTAATGAATCCTTGCAGGAGCGACAAGGTTGTTGAGAGTTGGCGGTTGACCCGACATCTCAGACGGGGACACGATAACATATTAGAAGGGAAATACCCTACTCTAGTTTGAGTGTTTAAACCCTGTTGAGTTAATATGAGACGTAGAACCAAAATGGCACCTGCTAAACCTTCACTCTTTAATTACACAGCTTTAGCAGTGATTGGCGGGGTACTGATTCTGGGAATTGGGATTGGAATTGCAATTAGTTCCACAACCACCTTAACCCCAGAAAACGTGGCTTCCAGTCAATTTATTGACCGTAATGCACCGAGTACC
>NZ_JBJUDF010000091.1:0-2565 GCF_046067725.1 Planktothrix sp. | reverse complement strand
GAAGATACTTCTATTTCCCTTCCTGGTGTTTGCGCCAGTTCCGTAGCCTGGGCGGACTACAGCGGAGACGGTAAACAGGACTTCCTGTTGACGGGTTGGTCAAGTTCAGGCAGCTTCATCTCCAAACTGTACAAAAACACGGGCAGTGGCTTCACCGAAGATACCTCTGTTTCCCTTCCTGGTGTTTGGGAGAGTTCCGTAGCTTGGGCGGACTACAGCGGAGACGGTAAACAGGACTTCCTGTTGACGGGTTACTCAAGTTCAGGCCGCATCTCCAAACTGTACAAAAACACGGGCAGTGGGTTCAGCGAAGATACCACTGTTTCCCTTCCTGGTGTTTACTACGGTTCCGTAGCTTGGGCGGACTACAGCGGAGACGGCAAACAGGATTTCCTGTTGACGGGTTACTCAAGTTCAGGCTACGGAACCGTAGACAACACCAGGAAGGGAAACAGAGGTATCTTCGCTGAAGCCAGTGCCCGTGTTCTTGTACAGTTTGGAGATGGGGTTGTATAAATTATCGTAACCCGTCAACAGGAAGTCCTGTTTGCCATCGCCATTGTAGTCCGCCCAGGCTACGGAACCATCGACACCAGGAAGGGAAATAGTGGTATCTTCGCTGAACCCACTGCCCGTGTTTTTGTACAGTTTGGAGATGTAGCCTGAACTTGACGAACCCGTCAACAGGAAGTCCTGTTTACCGTCTCCGCTGTAGTCCGCCCAGGCTACGGAACTGGCGCAAACACCAGGAAGGGAAATAGAAGTATCTTCGGTAAAAGAGCCTGAACTTTGGCTGGTGGTGGTAAAATTCCAAGTGCTATTACCAGTAATACCGGCATAATTATTCCCCGCAATATCCTTAATCGCAGCGTTGGCAATTTCTACATAATAATCTGTGCCTTGTGCTAAGTCATTAGTTGGGTTAATTGTCAGTTGACTGCCACTAACGGTGACATTACTGTTAGTAACCGCAATGGTTTCGACAACAGAATTATCCGAGACTTTCTTGATAACAATATTGCCACTACCTTTTTGAATCGCTTCACTGAAGTTAACCACTAAGTTAGCACCAACGGCAACTCCTGTACCATTATCAACGGGGCTGAAACTGCTGGCTGTGGGTGCAGTTGAGTCAGCAGAGATAACTGTTCCTGTTCCTTGGAAGGTGTAACCAGGAGAAGCATTTTGACTACTAAAGTTAACCTTGGCACTACCTGTAGTAAAAGTGGGTAAGGCGGTGAAGTTGGCTTTGTATAAGGTCGTGGGTGCAGCCACATTCGGCCAATTCACACCATTTAGATTAAGCCAAGCCACATTAATCACTTTATCAGTGGAGGTATCGTTATCTTCATTGGCGGTGTCGTCCACTGGAGTACCGATAGTCGGTGCTACGGGACTTGACAATACCCCTGGATTGGCAAAATCGACAAAATTAAGCTTAGAAGAGTCATAGTGCAGTTTAAATCCGAAGGAGGATGGTAGGCTGCTGCTGTTATCCGATGTGGAATACTTGGCGTCAATTGAGACTGAACTACCCGGAGCTACATTCTGAGTGCTGGCACTAGCGGTAATATTTTGGGTAGCACTATTGGTAACTACGCTCTTACTAGATGCAGGAGTCGTGGGCAGATAGGTACTTAAGAATTGCTGAATTTCAGTTGCAGTAGTGCGAGTCGCACCAGTACCAATCGCTCCAGTAGTTAGGGTATTGCCAGTAAAGCCAAACAGATAGCGAGCAATTAAAATCCCGTCGGTGGCTCCCTGAGCAGAACCGTTGCCATCCACATCTAGCATCGTGGCTTGACCATTTTGCAAATAGTTCTGGATGTCTGTAGCAGTGGTGCGAGTAGCACCAGTACCAATCGCTCCAGTAGTTAGGGTATTACCCGTAAAGCCAAACAGATGGCGGGCAATTAAAATGCCGTCAGTGGCACCCTGGGCAGAACTATTGCCATCCGCATCTAAACTGACGGGGGGTGCTAGGGTCAAAACTGCGGATGTGGGTGAAAGGCTGTATCCAGGGGAGGTGTTATTACTGCTAAAGTTAACGTTTGTACCTGTATAGGTAGACGACGTGGTGAAGTTGGCTTTGTATAGATTGGCGGGTAAAGTAGTATTCGGCCAATTCACACCGCTAATATTCAGCCAAGCTACATTAATCACTTTATCAGTGAGGGGGTCGTTATCTTCATTGGCGGTGTCCGCCTCTGGACTGCCGATGGTGGGTGCTATCGGACTGGATAAGGGATTGGTAAGGTTGACAAAGGTTAACTCGGAGGAGTCGTAGTGCAGCTTAAATCCAAAGGAGGATGTTAGACTGCTGTTGTTATCCGATGTGGAATAGTTGACATCGACTCCGACGGAGTTATTAGGTCTGAAGGCTTTAGTGGTTTGATTTCCGGCGGTAGCACTATCAAAGTCTGGGGTAATTGCTTGGAATAAACCATTGGCTGTTTTGAAATTCCAGGTGCTATTACCAGTAATACCGGCATAATTATTCCCCGCAATATCCTTAATCGCACCGTTGGCAATTTCTACATAATAATCTGTGCCTTGTGCTAAGTC
>NZ_JBJUDF010000090.1:0-18468 GCF_046067725.1 Planktothrix sp. | reverse complement strand
GAATCTTTAATAATTTATGTTTAAGATCAATAGATTCACCTTTTGCCTTGTCTATATTGAAAAAGGGATTGGATGGGTGCAGTGCAATAAATACCCTAGAGTTATTCGCTCTGTAAAAACGATAAAAGCAAGCAATGGAGGGAATATTCATGAAAATTTTGTTGGTTGAAGATGACCCGCTTACCTGCACCACCTTAAGTGAGATTTTGCTGAGTCATCAATATAGTGTCTATACCGCAGCAGATGGGATAACCACCTTAGAACTTGCTGAAACCTTTGTCTATGACTTAATTCTATTAGATATTGGAATTCCTAAATTAGATGGGATTAGCGTTTGTAAGCAGCTACGCATCAAAGGATATCAAAATCCCATTCTCTTGTTAACGGCTAGAGATAGCAGTACAGATCGGGTGATTGGATTAGATGCTGGGGCTGATGATTATGTTGTAAAACCTTTTAATACCGATGAATTAATGGCGAGAGTTCGGGCTTTGTTGCGTCGAGGAAAATCGGTATCTTCGGCGGTCATGACCTGGGAAAATCTTTGTTTTGATCCAATTAACAATGAGGTTAAATGTGGCGATCGCTTAGTGCATCTAACGTCAAAAGAATATTGTTTACTGGAACTCTTTCTGCTCAATCCTAAACGGATTTTTAGCCGTAGGGCAATTTTAGATCGATTGTGGGATTTTGCTGAATCTCCAGGTGAAGAAACCGTTAGTACCCATATCAAATGTTTACGGCAAAAACTTAAAGCCGCCGGAAGCGCAGACCCGATTGAAACGGTTCACGGGTTGGGATATCGTTTGCGATCGCCTTCCAATTTAAAAGAATCTACATCAATCGCTGCTTCTGGAAACTTTCGACAACGCTTAAGAGAAAAAACCGCTAAGGTTTGGGAAAATCTCAAGGATAAAGTGACAGAACAAATTAAAATTTTAGAACAAATTGCTCCCGCTTTAGTGCAAGGGGAATTAACACAGGAACTTCAACAAAAAGCCCAACAGGAAGCCCATAAATTAGCCGGATCATTAGGGTTATTCGGGCTGGGGGAAGGATCAAAAGTGGCGCGGGAATTAGAACATCTTTTGGAAAACGCGGTGTTAGATGTTAGCCAAGCTCAACTCATTTCTGATTTAGTCGGGGCTCTCAGTTTAGAAGCCAGCCGCAAAACTGTATTAATTCCTTGCGCTTCAGAACCCGTTGCTTATTCTCCCTTAATTTTGATTGTAGATGATGATTTAGTTTTAGCAGAACAGATTCGAGTTGAAGCCAATGCTTGGGGATTACGAGTGGAAATTGCAACGGATCTTTCTGTTGCTCGCAAAATGATTACTCAGCATCCTCCGAATATTATTTTACTCGATTTAATGTTTCCCAATCCTCAAGAAGACGGTTTAAGTTTATTAATAGAACTCAGCAATCGGGTTCCTCAAATTCCAGTCATTATTTTAACTGGAAAACAAACATTACAGGATCGAGTGAGTGTTGCGCGTTTGGGAGTCAAGGCATTTTTACCCAAACCTTTACCCGCTTACGAAATTTTAAAAGTTGTCACTGAGGTACTTTTCTATTCTCCACGGGGAAGAGGAAATCGAGTTTTAATTGTGGATGATGATCCGACTCTTTTAAAGTATGTTGCCAACTGTTTAGAAGCAACAGGAGTCACTGTGACGACCCTAGAAAAACCCGAATATTTTTGGGAGGTACTGTTGGATTGTCGCCCGGATTTATTAATTTTAGACTGGCAAATGTCGGGTTTTAATGGTTTCGATCTCTGTCAAGCGGTACGAACCGATCAACGTTGGCGGAATCTTCCCATTATCTTTTTTTCAGCTTACACCGAGGAAACCTTGATTATCCAAGCGTTTGCTGTGGGAGCTTCCGACTATCTCAGTAAGACCATGGGAGCGCAAACCTTAACAACTCAAGTATTACGCCGTTTGCAACCGATTCTACGATCACAGTAAAGATGAGTTAGCTTGACTTTAAGGCAATCAATATCAAATCAGATGATTTTTGTCATCCTAACTAGAGGAGAATTTAGGTTATCAATGGTTGTTATTGAGGCTATAAATCCAACTTTAGATTTCATTAGATTTCATTTAAGTTGAAAAATCCTCTGCTCAATCGCAGACAGTGTTTGATCAACAATCAAGAGAGAACTTCAAATTTTCTTCAAATTTTCTGGATAACTTTTATTTAATGGCAATCAAGTGGACTCCTGTTTAATTTGATGGCGGGAATTCCTCTGGACACTCTAGCAGAAGCAACCCATGATTTTCGAGAATTTAAAAATTTGGCAGTTTCTGAATAATCTGTATCAACGGATACAGTTTGGCAACGGTAAGCCGACTTCTAGCCTTCCCCTGTTGACCCTTTGGGTGGCACAGGAGGGAACCACACCCGTTGAGGGTGTCAAGATTCAGGAAACTTCAACCCATCTTTTTTTAAAAGTCTCAATTCCTAGCCTTCGACCTGAAGATTTAGAAATTCGGGTGACATCTGAAACAATCTTTTTAGCGGGAGAACAAATGGAGCAAGTTCAAGTTTTAGGTTATTGCGATTTTACTTATCCAGTCCAACAATTCCAATGCTTAATTCCTTTACCTTATGCCGTACATCCTGAAACTGTTACGGCAGAATTTCAAGAGAATGTATTGCGACTGACTTTACCGAAGCAAAAAAATGTTTCACCTCGGACTCAAGGAATTGTAGTTTATTGTGATAGAAACGAACAAAGGTTCTCTCAACTCAAGGAAGCCAATTTTTAAAAGGCTTCATTTACCCCTAGAGTCTACATCATTATTGAATCCCTTGTAATGGGTTGATTAGATCCCATCGATATTCTGAATAAATTTTGAAATTTGTGCCAATCCTGCCAGCGATAAAATCAGTTTTAGATAGGTTAATCTGTGTTGATCCCCGCTTAAGTTTGATTCGGTTAGAATAAATATAGCGAAACTTTCCTTGAAAGTTAAGATCATTTAACCGATTGAAGCTACCCCATCATGGATCAGCCAAAACACTTAGAACCCGATGAACCCAAGTTTTGGGAATTACGTTTGTATGTTGCTGGACATACTCCTAAAGCGATTACAGCGTTCACCAATTTGAAAAAAATTTGTGAACAGTATCTTGAGGGTCAATATCGAATTGAAATTATTGATTTATTAGATCATCCTGAATTGGCACAACAAGATAAAATTTTTGCTCTTCCAACATTGGTTCGTAAAATTCCCCGACCTTTGAAGCAAATCATTGGAGATTTATCTAACCCGGAGAAAATTTTAGTCGGGTTAGAACTTGGGAAAGGGAAAGAGTACAAGAACCCTTAATTTAACCCAAACAAAAGGAAACCTGCTATGAGATTTCATCACAAACAACCTATACAAGAGCCGCAGCAACGTATAGAGGACAAATATTACAGTCTTCGTTTATATATTGCTGGAACCAATTTAAAGTCAATTCTAGCTTTAAAAAATATCAAGCAAGTTTGTGAAACTTACTTGAAAGGTCATTATGATTTAGAAGTAATTGATGTTTATCAACAGCCGGAATTAACCCAAGGTGAACCGATTGTTGCGGTTCCAACATTGATTCGGCTTCTGCCGTTACCCTTCCAAAGAATTATCGGGGATTTATCTCAAAAGGAAAAAATCCTCATAGCTTTAAATTTATCATTTTAAACCTTTTTTTCGGATTTTAGAGTTAACTATGGTTAACTTAGAACCCTCACAATTAGAATTAAAACAACAAATTGAGAACCTGCGTTACCAATTAGAAATAGCGGAGGAAACTTTACGTGCTATTAGCAATGGAGAAGTCGATGCTTTAGTGATTTCAGGCCCAGAAGGAGAACAAGTTTATACCTTACAAGGTGCTGATTCTTCCTATCGACTTTTAGTCGAAGAGATGAAAGAAGGTGCTGCAACTTTAACCACTGATAGTACGTTATTACTCTATTGCAATAAACGACTGGCTTCTTTAGTTAAAACGCCTTTAAAAAAATTAATTGGTACTGATTTTAGACAATTTATTTCCCCTTTTGATTTAAGACTATTTGAGGCGTTATGCCAGAAAGCGAGTTTAGGTTCAGGAAAGGGGGAATTAACCTTAATTGCTGCTGATGGAACTGAAGTTCCAGTTTATGTTTCAATCAGCATCTTAAATCAGAAAGGAGTTGAAGTGGGATGCTTAATTGTTACGGATTTATCAGAACAAAAACGAGATGAAGATCTAATTTCTCAAGAACGGTTAACTAGACTACTGTTAGAACAAGCCGCAGAGTCTATTATTGTTTGTGATCATCAAGGGAAAATTATTCGAGCTAGTCAGGAAGCTCACAAAATTTTAGGTAAGAATTTATTGCTTTCTCACTTCGATGACATCATTAACCTTGAACTTTTACCCCACTGTCATGAGAATCAATCTGTTTTTGAAACAAACAAAAAAGCAATTTTTTCCATTGCATCTGTGATTAATGGGAATCCTTATCAGGGGCAAGAAGTTATCTTTAGGCGAGATGATGGACAAAAATTCAACTTTTTACTGAGCGCGAGTCCCCTTTCAAGTCCCCATAGTTTCCTCAAAGGTTGTGTTGTGATTCTAACCAATATTACAGAACGAAAATGGGCGGAAGAAACCTTAAAAAAGATTAATGAAGACCTGGAAATTAAAGTCTCTGAACGAACAACCGAGTTAGAATCTTTAAATAATCGGTTAAAACAAGAACTCTTAGAACAAGCTCGAACTCAACAAGTTTTGCAAGATCAAGCTCAACTTCTCGATCTGGCTAATGATGGAATTATTGCTGTTGATTTGAATAATAATATCACCTATTGGAGCCAGGGTGCAGAAAAACTTTATGGATATTCTAAATTAGAAGTTTTAGGTAAAAACTTAGTTAATATTTTAAAAACTAAATTTTCAGAATCTTGGGATAAAATTCAACAAGAATTATTTGAAAAAGACAAATGGGAAGGAGAACTAATTCAAAGCAATTCTCAAGGAAATCAGGTGATTATTCATAGTAGCTGGTCATTAAAAAAAGATGGGAATGGCAATCCAATTGCGATTTTAAAAATCAATCGAGATATGACAAAGATGAAACAAGCTGAACAAGCAATTCTTGATTCTGGTTTACGTTTGGCTGGTATTTTGGATATGGCTCAGGATGCCATTATTTCAATTAATGAAAATCAAGAGATTATTTTATTTAATAAAGGAGCAGAAAAAATATTCGGTTATACTGCAAATGAAGTCTTCAACCAGACTTTTGATTTATTAATTGCTGATAAATTACATCAAAAAGAATGTCAAGCTGATTCGGATTTTTTTCATCGGAATTGTTGGGTTAAAAAAATTACAGAACATAATGAATTGATTGGCCGTCGTAAAGATGGAAGCGAATTTCCGGCTGAAGTTTCTATTTCTGAGTTATTTTTAGATACGGGTCGAATTTTAACCGTCTTTATGCGAGATATCAGTGACCGAAAACAAGTTGAAATGGCCATCCAAAAAGCTCAAGAAGACTTGGAAATTAAAGTTCAGGAACGAACTTTGCAATTAGCTACTTCCAATGATGAATTAATTCGAGAAATTGCAGAACGAAAACTCTTAGAAAATCAATTACATCGAATTAATGAAGAACTAGAAAACCGAGTTGAACAACGAACTCAGGAGTTAGCACAAGCTATTAATGATTTGCAGCAAGAAGCCATTGAACGTCAAAAAGCCACCGTTGCTCTACAAAAGTCAGAAGCGAGATTTAGAGCGGCTATTGATGGCAGTTTAGATGCGTTTTTTCTCTTACAAAGTGATTGGAATGAAGATGAAAAATTAATCGATTTTGTCTTGGTTGATATGAATTCTAAAGCGGAAGAAATGATTTTACAAAGTAAAGAACATTTATTAGGTAAAGGATTGGCTGATATTTTTCCTTGGGGGGGACAACCTAGATATTTTGATAAGTATTTACGAGGCTTTAAAACCCGGAAAGGATTTGAGGAAGAATTAGCGGTTTGCCATCCGAATATTAAAGCGAAATGGGTACAACTGCAAGTCGTTCCTTTGTTTGATGGTTTGGCGGTTACTTGTCGCGATATTACAGAGCGCAAGCAAACCCAAGAAGCGGCTCAAGAAGCCAATGAAAAGCTGACTTGCTGGGTGAATGATTTGAAACAACGAAACCGGGAGACTATATTACTGGGACAAATGAGTGAATTTTTACAAGCTTGTAATTCAACGGAAGAAGCGTATCAAGTTATTAATGAATTACTAAAACCTTTTTTTCCTAATTTATCTGGTAGTTTATTTGTAACTCGAAATTCTAAAAATTTAGTGGAAATCGTTGCCAGTTGGGGTCAAGTAGAAGGCTTGAGTGAAAGTATTTTTATGCCCCAAGATTGTTGGGCATTACGTCGAGGAAGACCCCATTTTACAACTTCTCATCAAAGTCATTTATTATGTAAACATTTTTCTAAAAAATCACATAACAATAAAAGTCAACTCAGATTAATTAATTCCACTGAGATCATGAACCTGACTGGAACTGAATCTGAATTAGGGATTGTTTCTCCCCCAAAGGTTGAGCATCTTTGTGTTCCGATGATTGCCCAAGGTGATGCGTTAGGATTATTATGTTTGGCTTCTGATGAACCGGGGCAAATTTCCGAAGATCAACAACGATTAGCCACATCGGTTGCTGAACATATTGCCTTGGCTTTAGCTAATTTAAAACTCCGAGAAGCTTTAGAATATCAAAGTATTCGAGATAGTTTAACCGGATTATATAATCGTCGCTATTTAGAAGAATCTTTAGAACGAGAAATTAATCGCGCCCAACGTCAACAATTTAATTTAGGGGTGGTGATGATTGACATTGATCATTTTAAACATTATAATGATAACTATGGTCATGATGCTGGAGATATTGTTTTACAAAAACTGGGCAGTTTTTTACAACAGTATATTCGCGGATCAGATATTGCTTGCCGTTATGGAGGTGAGGAATTTACCTTAATTTTACCGGAAATTTCTCTGGAAATTCTTCAAGAAAGAGCAGAAAAAATTCGAGTAGAAGTCCAACACTTAAAACTACAACATCATTATCAAGATTTAGGTCAAATTACTTTATCTTTAGGATTAGCTATTTTTCCCACCCAAGGTTTAACGGCTGAGTCTCTTCTGCGAGCGGCAGATGCTGCTTTGTACCAAGCTAAACAACAGGGACGAAATCAGGTGTGTATTTTTGCAAAAACCTTTGAACATCTCGCTTAAATCTTATTTTTCATTCAAAATATATAGATTTATTAAGTTTTTGAAAATCTAGCCGATCTTCAAAACTTCTTCAAGTTTATTTTTTACTTTCAAATCAACATTTTAATCCTGTTTTTAAAACGAACCCCTAAGCCGGGTCATTCGGTCACAATTTGAATAAGGTTTAACAAACGTTTATGCCAAACTGTCCTTGTTGTTCTTCTCCGATGTTGCGACACTTTAATCGCGGTCATCTTTTTTGGCGTTGTCGCCACTGTTGGCAAGAAATGCCTGATTTGACTCCAACTCAAGCATTGATTCTCAACTATACCCAATCCCTTGAAAAAACGGTTAAAACATTAGCCTTGGTCTAATTTCAATCGTAAAATAACAGCCGGTTTAAATCCCTAGTAACACGCTTAATAATTCAGGTGAAGGATGCAGCCATTTAATGTTATTCTAGTTCCCCAAGGTCAAGAGTATAAAGCCGTCGTGGGAGGATTAAAACCAATTGCATCCTCAAAAATTCAAGTTGTACCTATTCCCATAGGTTCTGAGTATTTAACCCTTTATTTACAGCAATGGCTAGAGTCTGAAGCCGTTAAAAGTCTGTCTTCAATCCAAGTTTTAGTTCTGGGATTATGTGGAGGTTTATCTCCCCATTTAAACGTCGGAGATGTTGTGGTTTATCAACACTGTTTAGAGCCGATTTCTGAAACTTTCAGTCAAAATCCCCAAGAAAATGTTTGGGCTTGCGATCTTGATTTAACTCTGAGCTTACATCAGAATTTAATTCCCTCCCATCTCGTTCGGGGATTAACTAGCAAACAAGTGATCACAACCGCCTACCAAAAACAACAATTAAGCCAACAATATGACGTTGAAGCGGTGGATATGGAAGGTAGAGTCCTATTAGAACTATTAACAAAAGTAGGAATTAAAGTCGCAATGGTGCGGGTGGTGAGTGATGATTGCTCCCAGAATTTACCGGATTTAACGACGGTGATCGATTCCCAGGGAAATTTACAAACATTCCCCTTCATCAAGGTGATGCTGCAACATCCCAGGGAAGCCTTCACATTGGTTCGCAATGGCTTAAAAAGTCTTCAAACCTTGCAACAGATTACTCAAAAATTACGGCGATTAAAGTTCGTTTAAATTAACTCACCGCTAACTCTTGGACTAAAACAAACGGTTGCACAATTAACGCTTGAAATCGTTTTTTAGGCTGATTATTCCACTCAGAAACTTGCTCTGGAGACGGTTTATGAATTAATTGTTCACTAATCCAATGTTGTACTGAATTTGCTTGATCTAACGCGATCGCTTCACCAACAGTTAATAAATCCAGTTGAGATTCAACAATAATCACCACTTCTCGTTCAACATGGGGGGTTAACCAATCCCATTCCGCTTCGTCCAGGTTTTCCGTTAATTGCTCTCTTAAAGATTCAGTTTCCATAAAAATAGAATTGTTGATGAATTACGAATTACGAATTACGAATTACTGATAACTGATAATTGATTAACGTCCTAAATCGTGGAGTGCATTAATTTCATCTGCACATTTCTGAGTTAAGGCTAATAATTCTTCTCGATCCGTCGAATTGGGTGGTTCAATCAAATGACCGACCCGAACTGTTACTGGGACAGGTCGAGGGAGATAGGAACCTTTCTTCACAATTGCGTGGGTTCCCCATAAACACACAGGTAATAACGGAACCTTCGCTTTCGCTGCAATTAACGCCGCCCCTAATTTTGGATCTGTAATGCGGCCATCAAGGGTACGAGTTCCTTGTAAAAACACCCCCGTTGCCCAACCTTGTTCTAACTGTTGTAAAGCCGCCCGAATGGCACTGCGATCCGGTGAACCGCGTTTGACCGGATATGCTCCGTACAAGGAAATCGCCTGTTTCAAGATCGGAACTTGAAATAATTCTTCTTTAGCCATATAAGAAACCGGACGCCCCATGCAGCTTGAAAGCAGAGGAGGATCAAAATCACTCGCATGGTTACTGACCACCACCAACGGCCCAGCCAGGGGTACTCGATCCGCATTATAAATCCGACCTTGAAAATACAGATGCAGCATCGGGCTGACCACTGACCACTTAAACAAGTGATAGAGAATCAAACTGGATAGGGGTTCACGACTTCTCACAACAGATGAAAATTCTTGATTCACGCTTGGGGTTTAAATAGTTCGTTTCGCAAAGATCGGCTGATCGGTTAATTATTCTAGCCTTTGGACGCTTTGACCGCGGCTAAGACTTCTTCCATTTTGGATAATTCCACAGCGCCGGAGAAAGTTTCACCATTCATCACAAAAAATGGTGTTCCTGAAATCCCTAAGCTTTCGGCTAATTGAATATCTTCTTCAATGGCAGCTTGAGCCTTCTGGCTTTGTCGATCCTGGTTAAATTGATCGAGATTCAAGTTTAACTGTTTAGCGATCGCAAGATACAACTCTTCCCCTAATTGATCTTGTTGAGTAAACAAGGCATTTTGATATTCCCAGAATTTTCCTTGTTGTTGAGCCGCCCAGGACGCTTTCGCAGCATTTAACGCTTCAGGATGGATCTGAGTTAAGGGAAAATGCTTATAAACCAATGTCACCTGATCTTGATGGACTTTCATGAACTGCTGGATGGTTTGGTGAGCACGGGCACAGAAGGGACATTGAAAGTCAGAAAACTCAACCAAAACAATATCTTGAGTTGATGCACCGGTGGCGGGAGAGCTTCCAATAATAGCTTTAGGATTGGTTTTCATCTGCTCTAGGAACGTTTGTCGCGCCTGTTGCAGTTGACCATCCTGTTGCTGTTGATAAGCTTGAACTGACTCTAAAATCACTTCTGGATGATCTCGAATCACCTGGAGGATTTGTTTTTCCAGTTCTGGACTCACTTTAACTTGATCCGACTGGGCTGATTGTGAACAACTCGTCAAAGTGATCGCAACCATCAAAACGGTGCTGATCCAAAATCGTGACCAGCGATCAAGCTGTTGTTTTAACCAAGAGATGTTCATAATCCTATTACCCAATCGATTTTTTTGATCAAAGCCGTCCATTGTCAATAGCAGATTCACTGCTATTCGTGTGAAATATAGCCTAACTCAGCGAGTTTCTGCATCACTTTCGTAATACTTTCGGATAAATCTTCTTGATCGGTATTACATTCAATTTCTGGGTTTGTTGGCGGTTCATAAGGATCGTCAATTCCTGTAAAGCCTTTAATTTCTCCGGCTCTTGCTTTTTTATACAACCCTTTGACATCTCGATCTTCACAAACCGTTAAGGGTGCATTAACATAAACTTCTACAAAATCCCCAATTTTCTCACGCACTTCTTCGCGAATTTCTCGATAGGGAGAAATCGCCGAAACCAAAACAATCACGCCATTGCGGGTTAATAAATGGGCGACAAAGCCGATCCGACGGATATTTTCATCTCGATCAGCTTTACTGAATCCTAAACCTTTGGTGAGGTTTTCCCGAACAATATCTCCATCTAAAATTTCTAGTTTACATTGTTTTTCTTTGAGGATCTGTGCGATCGCTCCGCTAATGGTGGTTTTTCCCGCACCACTCAAGCCTGTAAACCATACTGTTACACCTCGATGCTGCATTAACGATTGGTCTCCCGTTCTATTAGGCTAGATATCTCATGAATTATCGTAAGTGACAATTGGAACACCAGTCAACTCAAAATTAAACTTGATCACAAATTCAGTTTTGATCGGGGCTTTATTGGCGGGAAATTTTTCCTAAACTTTTTAACGAAAATTAGTATTGCGTTTCTCGTATCAGGGATGTCAATTGCCACAAAATTGAAAAAACTGATCAAATGTTACAGATTTTTTTGAGGCTGTATCGTGAAATTAAAACCAATCAGAATAAGTATATTTCATCAATTCAACAGAGGGATGATGGTAACAAAACCCTTTAGGTTTTTGTTGTTTTTGGTTGTGATCGTTGGTTTAATTTGGGGAATGGTGATCGGACACCCTACCCGGATTTTTGCTCAAGACAACCCATCTGGAACAACAAAAACCTTAGTTATGGCGACTTCTCCAGATTATCCCCCCTATGAATTTAAAGATACTGCTACCAGTGGGGAAAAAATTGTTGGTTTTGATGTAGAGATTGCCGAGTATATTACCAACAAATTAGGCTACAATCTGACCGTCATTGGCATGGATTTTAACGGTTTAATTCCGGCATTAACGGCTAAACGGGCAGATTTTGTCATGGCAGGTATGACCCCCACTCCTGAACGTCAAAAAAATGTTGAATTTTCGGATATTTATTTTGAAGCTAAAAACACAATTGTTAGTTTTCAAGATCAAAATTACCAAACAATTGAACAGTTAAAGGGAAAAAAAGTCGGTGTTCAACTCGGTTCTATTCAGCAGGAAGCCGTTAAGAATTGGCCCGATGTGATTGTGGTTCCCTTGAATAAAACCAGTGATATTATTCAGGAATTAAAATCAAAACGACTAGATGCTGGGGTGTTAGAAAATACCATTGTTAAAGGTTATATTGCCGGAAATCCAGGGTTAATTTATCATGAAGTTCCTAATACAGAAGCGGCTGGATCAGCGATCGCATTTCCTAAAGGATCACCCTGGGTTCAACCGTTTAATCAAGTAATTCAAGAGATGAAAGCCAGTGGTAAAATTGAGCAACTCGCACAGAAATGGTTTGATCGTCCAGTGGTCACAACTGAAACCCCTGAAGTGCCTCATGGAACTGGATTAAAACTCGATTTTAATAAAATTTACTCGAATCTTCCTTATATTTTAGCCGGGATTTTTATTACGTTACAGTTTAGTTTAGTTTCTGCTTTTTTTGGCTTTCTTTGGGGAACCATTCTGGCTTTATTTAAGATTTCAACCCTTAAGCTTTTAAATATTTTTTCCCAAGGTTACACCTCGATTTTTCGAGGTACACCCCTACTGGTACAATTAACGTTAATTTATTTTGCTACCCCCCAACTTACTGGATATGATATTACCGCCTTTCAAGCCGGAATATTAACCTTTTCACTCAATTCTGGGGCTTATATTTCAGAAACCATTCGGGCCGGAATTCAAGCGGTTGATAAGGGACAAAAAGAAGCTTGTGAAGCCTTGGGGATACAATATCAACTAATGATGTTAGATATTATTTTACCTCAAGCTTTAAGAAATATTCTTCCCGCCTTGGTCAATGAAAGTATTAACCTGTTGAAAGATTCAACGTTAGTATCGGTTATTGGCGTTGAAGATCTGTTACGTCGTGCTCAAATTGTCGGGGCGGAAAAGTATATTTACTTTGAGCCTTTAATTTTTGTAGCTGTGATTTATTATCTGATGATAATGACCTTAACTTGGGGAGCAAATCAACTTGAATATCAACTCAAACGAAGCAGTTAATACGGCGGTTAAAGTTGACCGTTTGTATAAATCTTTTGGAGACTTAAAAGTTTTACGGGGAATTTCAACGGAAATTCAAAAAGGACAAGTGGTTTCTATTATTGGGCCGTCAGGATGTGGTAAATCGACGTTTTTACGCTGTTTAAACCTTCTGGAAACCCCGACATCCGGGCATATTTTTATTGATGGAATTGAGATTACTGACCCTAAAGCTGAAATATTAAAAATTCGTCAGCGTGTGGGAATGGTGTTTCAACACTTTAATTTATTTCCCCATTTAACGGTTTTACAAAATGTTAGTTACGCACCCATTAAAGTTAAAAAAATGGGAGAAACTGCCGCAAAAGCATTCGGAATGGAGTTATTACAAAAAGTCGGAATGGCGGATAAAGCAGAGGTTTATCCCTCTCGACTTTCAGGGGGACAAAAACAACGAGTTGCGATCGCTCGAACGATGGCGATGCAGCCGGATATTTTATTAATGGATGAACCCACCTCTGCCCTTGATCCTGAAATGGTAAAAGAGGTATTAGATGTTATAAAAGGATTAGCAGAAACCGGAATTACAATGGCAATTGTCACCCATGAAATGGGATTTGCTAAAGAAGTCTCTAACCGAATTTTATTTCTCGATAGTGGGTTACTGGCAGAAGATTCTCCCCCGGAAGAATTCTTTAAAAATCCTCAATCTGAACGAGCAAAGCAATTCTTAGAAAAAATGCTTTAAACGGAACAAGGAAGAGAAAAATACTTACGGTTAAACTGTTCCCTGTTCCCTGTTCACTGTTCCCTAGCACTATATCAACATTTGTTGACCCAAATTGGCAAAATTTGTGTAATATTAACTAATGTTACATGGGTTTCTGTCTTCCTGAATTTTGATTCCTCATGAAACTGGTAATTCTCAGTTTTATTGATAATCTGTATCATGGATGACAGAATTTTTCACGCTTAGTAGATCCTGTTGTTAATGAGGTACAGAACGATGGCACATTCAACCCTTCAAGATAATACCGCTTTCGCTGCAAATCAATGGGGTGAAGATTCTCAAATCTGGCAAAATTTGAAAACAGCGATCGCATCTAGTTCCGGTTTCCAACGCTGGCAATTAGAACGCCATTTAAACCTCATTGAACCGACTCACAATTTAGATCAATTAGTAAGTTTATACTTACGGGAAACCTTAGAAACCTTAGCCTATTAGAATCTACAAGGCTGTTTGATTTTTTCTGATCAATTTGAACACCTAAACTTAGCCCCCTTCTCAGGTTGAGGAGGGGAATTAGTTTGGATTTTAGGATGATTAAACCACACTAACAGAACGCTGTTCTAAGGAAACTTCAAAGCGTTCTCCAGGTTTAGGGTTAAGTACCCGTGTTGATAGATTTTCTCGAGCTAACATAGACCGAAAATCCTCAAGATTGCCACTGGTTTTTAATAAACTGACTAACAACCCTTCATAAACCACATCTCCGGCTGCTGCTGTTGGTAAAATCACTTGAGGATGAACTAATTTTGCTAAGTCTAATGCTGTTTCTTGTCCCCGAATAATCGACCCGACTAACGGTAAATTAATATTAATTAACGGGGTAATGACAACATCAATGGCAGCCATTTGTTTTAACTCAGGAGCATGATAGCCATGAGGTTCATAATAAAGGGTATTACCAGTTTTTAAATCTTTCAAAAAATAAGCATTTTCAACCAGCGTAGGGCCAATGGGAGAACCGGGAAGAGCCTTAATTTCAATCTGATTTTCTAAGGAATAACTCTTTCCATGTTCTAAGGCGATAACTTGAGTATATCCCAACCCTTGGGCGACTTTTGCCGCATTGGGAGAACCCACAACGGGGATATTTTTATTCAGTTGTTTTAAAGTTTCGGGATGAGCATGATCTTCTAATCCCTGAGATAATAAAATTAAGTCAATTTTGGGTGGAATGGGTCTAGGGTTTCGTCTTTCCCCTTTAAACAACCAATTCATATTCCCAAATGTTAATGCACCCACTAACCAAGGGTCTATCAAAATGCTTTTTCCGTTGATTTCCAGTAACCAAGAATTACTATCGAGCCAAGTGAAATACATAGAGGTTGATTCGATCACATCATTCCTCTTATGATAGCTTAGTTTAAGTTAGGTTAGGGGATAAAATTAGCAATATCTTGTTGAAACATAGTGCGATCGCTTTTCCTTTAAAACCTGTTCAATTTATCCTGATCATTAAATCTCTAAAAATTCGGTAATTCGGTTATTAAATTATTGTAATGTTGTTACAGTCCTCTGTAGAGACGCGCCATGGCGCGTCTCTACTTGGGGTTTAGGCGATTATCTGATTATCTGTAGTATCAATTTCAGGATTTCATCTATATAGAATTTGCCCTAAATTTGCTGTCAGATTGATGAATTTTCTAAGCAATCGTTCAACCCTGTGCCGTTGCCATTACCCGCATAATATCTCCACAGGTGAGAATTCCAATCACTTTACCCGATTCATCCACCACAGGCAAACGATGAATCCGCTTTTCATTAAATAATCGGGCAGCATCAGACAAAGATTTATCAGGAGTAATACTGATAATTGGAGCCGGAGTCATCACTTCTCCGACAGTTTGACCTAAAGCTTTGTGTAATTCCTGTTCATACCGGGAAAAGTTTTCTAGGTAAATCACACTATCGAGAAACGTAATATAGGCAGGTGGAGTTACACCGCTTTCCTGCCACATCAAGTCTGTTCCAGAGATAATCCCCACCAAATGACCGGATTCATTCACCACAGGTAAACAACCAATATGTCTGTCCACCATGAGTTGAAGAGCTTCTCTAAGTGGCATTTCAGGCTTGGCCAGAATCGGATTCGGGGTCATCACCTCAGCAACAGTTTTCGGCATGATTTCCAGTCTTTGATTGATAAACTTCTGTACTGTTGATCATATCAGTTATTAGATCTGTTGGTAGAATCAGGGAGCAGATCCAAATCTTAATCTTCCATGAAACAATCAGTTTTGTCTATGTTGAAGCGTCAATCTTTTGCTTTATTGTTAACAGGGGTAATATTTGGGATCAGTTTATTCGGGTTTGTCCCAACTGCCTCCGCCTCAATTTCCTCTGGGTCTGCGGTCATTGCCAGTTTATTTTCTTTTTCAGGAACTCGACCGACCAACCTGGGCGTTGAACAAGGTAAATTAGCTCCTTGTCCCAATACTCCCAATTGTGTTTCCAGTCAAAGTATCGATCCCCAGCATCAAATTGAACCTTTTACCGTTCAAAATGATCCTAAACTAGCATTTGAACAAATTAAAACAATTCTTGAAAATACAGAAAATGCTGCTATTATTACGGCGGAACCGGATTATATTTATGCTGAATTTACCTCGCCGATTATGGGATTTGTCGATGATGTAGAATTTTATTTAGATGAACCAGAAAATTTAATTCAAGTTCGTTCGGCTTCACGGTTAGGAGAATCAGATTTAGGAGTAAATCGTAAACGCATTGAAGCGATTCGAGCAGAATTTGATCTTTAAAAAACTGCACGTTAGCAAAGCCCTGCGTCATCCTGCGCTTCACGCAATCGCTAATCTTAGCATCTTGTTATAAAATTTGGTCTATACTCTCAACCACTTGCTCAATGAAGGTAATAGCATCATTGACTTGGTTTTGATCAATAGACCAACGTTCACCAATATTGAAGGTTGGATTTATATCAGCTTCATGAGCAATTTTATTTCTTCGATTAATAATCGCCTTCAACTCTTGTTTAATATCTGGCGTTTCTCTTCCCATTCTAGTAGCTACTTCATCCCATAATTTTTTATCAGAAATTAACCGAATTGCCTCAGCAATTTTATCAGGTTCCTGAAAACTTTTATAACTTAATTTTTCTCTAATCTCATTTTCTAAAAATGAAATATTATTCAGTTTATTTAAAAGACTATTAGAAATTAAAGGAATTAAATGAGCCAGGGTTTGAGGTTGTTGCAAAAATTCCTCACCCTGCATTTGTTGTACTTCATCTTCTAACCAGGATTCAATATCAAGAGCTAGAATTCTATCTTGCCGTGCTGTACCTAATGAGATTTGAAAACGAGCGAAGGCAGATTGAGTTGTATTCACAGTAACTCTGGGTTCAGGACGTTGACCTCGATAAATTTCTAACATTCCTAACGTGACAACTTCATGAACATAATAATCTAATGCACTCACCGCTAAAACTAAAGCAGATCTTAAAATATCTGAAACATCTAAAACATTAGTCGCTTGAGCTTTGATAGAATTATGCAAAGCAATTAAATCTCTTACACGACTTATACTAATCCGAAATTGATCAATGGCTGACTGCATAAGTGGAGGTTAAGCCAATCACTTTATCGGCTAAGTTTGAAAAAATTTCTCTAAATTCTTTTTGCTGATTTTGATTTGGGTGGAATAAGTAACCTGTTAGGTTTACCTGATCTTTGGTTAAAGCATAACCTGGAGTTTGGTATTCTTGAGACAAGGCAATTAAACTGTTGAAATCAGGAATTTTTTGTAAAGTGAATGTATCTTGAATTTCTTGATATTGATAAGCATCCTCCGATAATGTCATATTATTTTTTTGTAAAATAGGAACTAGCTTACAACTCACAGTTTCCTCAAGTCTTTTAATCAACTTTTCATCAACCTTTGTTTTATGACCATTTTTAATCTGATAATTTTGTATAATTGTTCCTAGAAAGCGTAATGTTACATCAGGAAAAGGATAATCAGCATCTCTTAAAATTGGTAAATCACTAGCTGATTTAGCCCAACGATACCACTTCGGTAAAACTTTAGATAAAGAATCAATAGCCATCACCGAGAAAAAGTCAGTCGTTGTAGGGACTATAAAAAAGTCGCTGATCATTAATAAATTCTGATTAATTGCTCCTAAACTGGGACTCATATCAATTAAAATATAGTCAGCCTCAAACTTTTCAGCCGTTCTTTCAAATAAATAATTAATCGAACCGGGCAAATTTTTAAGCGATTGAATTGACCCGCTTAACTCTTGTGCAATACCCAGTGTGACTTCATACTCAGCTAATCCCACATTACCCGGAAGCAAAAATAATCCGTCTCGACCTTCTATTGGAAGACAATTTATAGCTTCAATCGCTTTGGGTTGAGACTCGAATGCAGGAGCTAAACCTGTTTTAATGTTAGATTGTGTCTGATAAATTTGTTCTATTCTTTCTTCACCTTCTTCTGTACCTTCTCCTAATGCCATTCCTGTTAGATTACACTGAGGATCGGTATCAGCTAAGATCACTTTTTTTCCTTTCTCTGCCAGCATCCAACCTAGATTAAAGGTCGTGGTTGTTTTGCTAACACCACCTTTATGATTAAATAGAGCAATTTTCTGAACCATTCTTGTAATTAACCTTAGAGTTAACATAATAATATCTATATTATAGATTAAACTTATGTTTCATGTCAATTTTTGTTATCCTAAAGCCTCCTTTACCTATTGTTAAAAAGTGCAGACTATGGGTTCAAATCAATTCCAATAATAAAACCTCCCACAGAATTTGTAGGAGGTTTTTAAATTCATCGGGTGTTTTTAAACAATCGCTAGTAATTAAAGTTAGAACTTCTAATTACAGAGCGTTACCACGAGGTAGAACTTCTTCAGGGAAAATAAAGTTTTCGTGGGGTTGATCCGCAGGAGCCATCCAAGCCCGCAGACCTTCATTTAACAGAATGTTCTTGGTATAGAACGTTTCAAACTCAGGATCTTCAGCCGCCCGTAATTCTTGGGAGACGAAATCATAA
>NZ_JBJUDF010000089.1:0-2500 GCF_046067725.1 Planktothrix sp. | reverse complement strand
CCAACGCCTTGCACTGTTCCTTGAATCTTTAGTTGCAAGCGATAGTATTGAGAATTGAGATCAGAAGAAGGAGGTGACATAGATCAAACTCAGAACAATTTTATTATAGCTATAATGATGTTTTTTAGGAGATTGGTTTAGCAAAACATCCCAAATTGTTAAAAATTTATCCGGGTTTGTAGAGAGACCCCCCTCCTCATCGGTAAAAAATCATGGTATGAAAGGTAAAACAGGATTATCAGCGAGCAAACCCGAAAGGTTAAAATCATTAGAACAAATGCTAGAACCCAACTCTAAAGAACGCTTTGACTCGAAAAACACCTTACCTGGTTTAAAATCATCGGATTTAGGAACAGAATCAGACTCTTTAACCCCTAAACCGAGGAAAGCCATTGTTAATATTATGTTAGCAGTTTTGGCGGTTTTGAGTACAGGAATAGCCATTTGGGTTTGGGTCGAAAATAGTCGCCTGAGTCAACGTTTGAAAACAGAAACGTCTAATTTAACCCCATCATCAACCCAAAAACAACCCCTAAATCCGCAAGAAACCTTATTAACAACAAATAAATGTCCTGAATGTAATTTAAGTCAAGCTAATTTAAAAAAAGCTTCTTTGAGAGAAGCGTATTTATGGAAAGCCAATTTAGAAAATGCTGATTTGAATGGTGCTAATTTAGAGTTAGCTGATTTACGGGGTGCAACCTTAGCTGGAACAGATTTACGAGATAGTCAATTGGCAAGTGCTAACTTAGGATATGCTAATTTAATGGGGGCAAAATTGAATAATGCTGATTTTCAACAAGCGAATTTATGGCAAGCTAATTTAAAAAATGCGAACCTCAATAATGCCACCTTCAGACAAGCTGATTTACGCAAAGCTAATTTAGAAGGTGCTATTTTAGAATCTGCTAATTTCTTAATGGCTGATTTAACCTCAGCCAATTTAAAACAAGCTCAATTAAAAAATGCGAATCTCAATGGTGCTATTTTAGAAGATGCTAATTTAGCCCAAGCTAACTTGCAAAATGCGGTTTTAACCGAGGCGAATTTAACCCAAGCGAATTTAGGGAATGGGATTTTCAATCAAGCGAATTTAAAAGATGCGAATTTATCTCAAGCGGTGTTATGGTTAGCTCAATTAGAAAAGGTTAATTTAGAAAATGCTAATTTAGAAAAAGCTAAGTTAGGTTATGCTAAACTGAATCAAGGGAACTTGAATAATGCTCAATTCATTGATGCCGTATTAGAAGGAGCGAGTTTAGAAGATGCGGAGTTACAAAAAGCGAATTTAAAAGGAGCAAAATTAGAACGAGCTAACTTATTAGGCGCGTATTTAGAACGAGCTAATTTACAAGAAGCGAATTTAGCAGGAGCAGATTTACGAGGCGCAAATTTAAGTAAAGCTAACTTAAAAAATGCCTATTTAAAAGGAGCAAATTTACGGGGAGCGAACTTAAAAGGAGCAGATTTAGAAGGAGCAAATTTACGAGATGCTCAGTTAAAAGGAGCAACTATGCCGAATGGAAGAATTTATGTTAATGAAGAAGAAAAGTAAAAAACGATTAGTTTAATTGGGAGGAAGTCGCTTTTAAACCAATTAAAGCAATGACTAACAAACTTAGGAAAAATAACTGCCCCAAACTAATGGGATCTTTAAAAATAATGATTCCTAAAATTACTGTTCCTAATGCTCCAATTCCTGTCCAAACCGCATAAGCAGTTCCCAGAGGAATGGTTTGCATAGCTTTACTCAGGAACCCAACACTTAACACCCCAAAACCAATAAAAGTAATAATTGCATAGGGTTTTGTGAGTCCTTCTGAGAGTTTCAGAAAACTAGAAAACCCTAATTCAAATAATCCGGCTAAAATTAAATAAATCCAACCCATTTTTTTAAGCTCAACAAGCTAGGCTAAGGGTGGGAAGACCCACCCCTACCACCCATAAAGTTTTATTTTACAGTTAATAAGGCGCTGATTTCCTGAATCTCTTCTTCTAAAAATTGATACCATTGATTCATCCCTTGACCTGTTTTTGCAGACACTTCAAAAATTTGAGCTTGGGGAACGATTTTTTTAATATTAGTTAAGGCTAATTCTCGGTCAAAACCGACGGCTTCCGCAAGATCCATTTTATTAATAATTACAACATTTGCGGTTTTAAATAAAGTTGGATATTTTAACGGTTTGTCTTCTCCTTCGGTGACAGACAGTAACGCAATTCGTTTGTTTTCTCCTAAATCGTAGGCGGCGGGACAAACTAAATTACCGACATTTTCAATAATTAATAATTTTACCTGATCTAAGTTAATTTTAGGCAGGGCTTTTGCAACCATATCCGCTTCTAAATGACAAACGCTTCCGGTGGTAATTTGAACGACTTGCGCCCCTGAACGTCTTAACCGTTGAGCATCATTATCCGTCGCTAAATCTCCCACAATAACCGCCCCCGGAAGCCGAGAATTAATATCGGTTAAGGTACGTTCAATAAAGGCGGTTTT
>NZ_JBJUDF010000088.1:0-20071 GCF_046067725.1 Planktothrix sp. | reverse complement strand
CGGGGGAGCAGGGGAGGCAGGGGGAGAAATTTCTGTTGCCTATTGCCCATTCGTAATTCGTAATTCGTAATTCGTAATTGCCCATTGCCTATTGCCCATTGCCTATTGACCCTTGGCTCAACCGATAATACCTAAAACTTTCATTAAGGATAATATTAAGAATTGTAAAGAGTGTTAATATTATTTTAAGTCAAGTCTTAATCAACTCATCCATGCTAAGTTCCAACTTGCCCGAAGAATCAGGTCTACTCAAAGCGATATTAGAACCGTTGCTAGAGGATTTGGAATACTGGTTTCAACGGTCGCAGCATCTTTTAGAAACCGAGAAGATGTCCTTTTTAACGCCATCACAACAGGCTGACCTCCTGTATCGGGTGACAGAAGCGCAACGAGAAGTCAGTGCTGCCAAAACGTTGTTTCAGGCGACGGGAGGACAAGTTGGAATTGAAATGGCTGTTTTAATGCCTTGGCATCAATTGTTAACCGAATGTTGGCGAGTTGCTACCCAATTTCGTATCGAACAAGCCAATCCTGTTAATCATTAAGTTTAAAGGCCGAATCCCCATTAAGCTTAATACAATTTTGATCATCGGAGAATGAATCCGAATCAATCCGATAAATAGTTTACAGAAGTTTCTTGCTTCAAGGTCTACCCTAAGCCAAATCTTGATCATCCTTGACCTATGAAAAGGTTTTATCCTTGACCAAAGTATGTCAAAATTAGGTACAGGAACTTCTGAACTCACCCTAACTAAACGTTTAAGATAAAAACCATTTCTGGCATAAAAACGGTTATTAATTAACCGAAGAATCCCTACCCTTAAGGAGATAACAATGTTACATTTAGTTTACATTCTCGCTTTTACCGTTATCGCTTTTCTGGCTGTTCGTAATTTAATTCATAGTCTTTTAACGGTTGGAATGGAATCCCAGAGACAGCCAGATGCTCGCAATTATAGTGGAGGAATGAACTCTGGACGGATGCAAAAAATGTTGCACCCTGAACTATTAGATGAAACTGGAAATTTAATTAATGAACCGTTATTAGTGATGCGTTCTTTGTCGGTTCAAGATGCCCGAAATCAATTAGATAATTTATATAAATCTTCTCCGGGTTCCGTTGATGATCTTCGTGATGATGACTAGAAGACATAAACAATTGAGAATTCAGAATCCGGTTAACAATGAATTATTAACCTTAAAGCTTGTTAAAAAACGCCTCATTGTTAGCCTTTGCCAACAATCTATTTTGATAAATTTTAATCTCCCCTGTTGATTGAATCTGAATCGAGGGGAGATTTTTTAATCTTGCAATGGGATAAATATTTGTTGTCATCGGTTAAAATTTAATCAGGAACAGAACATTAGGGATAGAGCACAATGACCGATTTACCCCCAATTCCCCAGAGGTCTACCTTTGGGAGATTGGAGATTCTGATAGATTCGTTTAAATATTATCTTTAAACTATAATTTCTGCCCGTTAAACTGTTCCCTATTCCCGATTGGCTGTTCCTTGCTATCAATTCAAGATTATCAGCTTGCAATTCTATCTATGTTGTTAAATAAAAAAGATACATCGATAGTGACCTTAACGTTATTGTTATCAATAGCGACCAGTCCCGTTGCCTGGGCAACTTCTCGATGGCCATCTAACGCCAGTGTAGCAGATTCTACTAAGCTACCAGAGTCGTCGTTGCTATCCTCAAAACAGGTTAGAACTATTAATCTTGATCAGCTACCCTTAAATCATCACAATGAATGGGATTTCAAGCTGAAACCGATGTCAACATCTGAGGTCGTCTTGTTGAGTCAACTGGATTCACCGCCACCTCAGCCTAAACTCAATCATGATACTCTCGTCGGTCAATCCTCTCAAGTTCAGCAAGCAACAATTTCAGCCACGGAAGGAGAAATTCCGATTTGGTTATGGTGGTTATTACCAACGCTTCCAATTTTAGGATTTTGGATTGGGTTACAACTCAAAGCTCAACGTTCTAAGTCAGCGAATCAACTTTCTAATGATTCTATTACGCCGATCTTATCAACACAATCTGATGTTCCAACACAACACACTCAGATCGATTCTAGTCCGATTTTAGGGGAGGAAATCAAGTTGCCAGAATCTACAGAATCTCTAAAAACTCCATTGTCTTCTATTGTTTTTTCGGTTTCTGTTCCTCGGACGATTTTAAGAAAACGGAATCAAACTGACCCGGAATTGGCTTCTGTTGAAACTAGGGTCATTCAAGAGGTTACAGAAGCGGTATTGATTGAAGAAATTGATGAAACTGAAGCTGAAACTGTAATTGCAGAATTTAAAACAATTAATGGGGAACAGGGAATTGCAGAAATTGAGAATAGAATAGAACCGGAAATATCAGTTTCAGAAATCTTAGAACCGCAAGAAGATATTTCATCCGAACCTATGATTTTAGAATCGGAGATTGAGGAAAAACCTCAAATTATTGCAGAAATTGAGAATAGAATAGAACCGGAAATATCAGTTTCAGAAATAGCAAAAACTGAACCAGAAGAAACAGAATTAGGAGTAGCTCATCAGGAGGTTCGTTCAGAAACGGATGTCGCAGCGACTAAATTTAACTTAGGAAGAGAGATCAAATTTGAACCTTCCCTGGCGGATGTAGACCAAGGACTTCCAGCACTACCCGATGGTTATGGTCAAAGCCAGATTTTCTTACTTCCCCGTGATCCCAATTGGGCCTATGCTTATTGGGATGTCCCCAACGACCATAAAGAATATATCCGTCAACAAGGTGGAAAATACTTGCTTTTGCGGGTTTATGATGTCACCGGAATTGATATGGACACCCATCCGCCATTTTCGATACAAGAATATGAGTGCGATGAGATGACGCGAGAATGGTATATCCCCATTCCCATGAGTGATCGAGATTATATTGCTGAATTGGGTTATCAGACCCTTGATGGACGTTGGTTAATGCTGGTTCGATCTAATCATATTCGCATTCCCCCCATTTATCCGACCGACTGGGAAAACTATCAATTCATTAATGTTCCTTGGAATCAAGATCTCAGAGGAAAAACCCAGTTTAGGCTTTAATACTGACAAGACAGATTTTGGACATCAAACAAGCTGTTGGCTGTCGCTAACAGCTAATTTTTTTATGGAAGATAGAGAGAATCTCAAACCTGGTAAACTGGCTAATAAAATAGGTAAATCTAAATCAACAAAAATAGCGTGAGTCCCCACCCAAGCGCGAAGCGGGGTGGGGAGGTAGAGCGGGCAATTGAGGGGTTCGATGCCCCTCAATTGCCAATACCAAATCTTCTGTGTTAGCATAAGATCACCTCTTGAGGAAAGCAATGTCTGAAACCCAGTCCCTAACAATCGCTTGCAAACTCCAAGTGGCAGATGCTCTCGTCCCCGAAATAAACGAGACGATGCTGGTTTTTGCAGTTGCTTGTGACTGGATTAACGCAAACACCCCTGAAAAGATGACCAACAAGACAGCTATGCAGTCATTGGTATATCAGGATGTTAGAAGAAACTTTGGATTGTCTTCTAATTTAGCAATTCAAGCTATTAGAAGGGTGTGTGCCAATAGGAAAACAGCGTTCCAAAAAGGTAAGCAAGTTAAGAAATTCAGTCCAACCTCTGTTAGTTATGATGCTCGAATATTCAGTTTCAGAGAAACAGATTGGACAGTTAGTATCAAACTTTTAAACAGTCGCCAAAGATTAAAACTTTTAATTGGTAATTATCAAGTTGGTTTATTAAAAGGACAAGAACCAACATCAGCCGTATTAGTTAAACGTAGAAACGGTGAATACTACATTCACATCACAATCGATCAACCAACCAATCCCATTACAGAAACAAATAACGTTTTGGGTGTTGATTTAGGTCGTACCGATATAGCAACAACATCAGAGGGAGAGTCATGGTCAGGGAAACAGATTACGGATAAGCGCAATCATTATGCAAAACTGAGAGCGTCTCTACAGAAGAAAGCCACGAAAGGCACAAGGTCAACGAGACGGCGTTGTCGTCAGTTACTAGCATGGTTGTCGGGCAAGGAAAAACGCTTTCAGAAACATATTAATCATGAAATCTCCCGTTTGTTGGTTAATCATGCCGTTACCAACAAAAAAGCTATTGCCATTGAAGACTTAACTGGAATCAGAGAACGTACTAATAAAAAACCCAGAAGCAAAATAGATAAGCGTCTGGGCAATAGTTGGGCATTTTATCAGTTAAGACAATTCCTAACTTACAAGTGCATCCTAGCTGGAGTTAAGTTAATCTTAGTTAACCCAGCTTGGACTTCGCAAACTTGTCATAAGTGTTTGGCAATTGGTGATAGAAAAGGGAAAAAGTTTAGCTGTTCTCGTTGTGGTAACCAGTGTGATGCTGATTACAACGGAGCTAAAAATATAGAGGCATTGGGGCGTATTATAAACACGCCTGGAGGCTCAGGTTTATCTTGCAAACTAAAAACTGAAGTGCAATATATTCAGCTTAGCTTGTTTGATGATCTAGGGCTACTGAAAACCTCGACTTCAGCGTAGCGAGTCGAGGTAGTTTATTCTGTACAACCGTTCATAACAGTCTTTCATCTCAGTTTCACGGAACGAAGACACCCTAGATGAGTATCTCGACCTCGGTACTAAAGGAATTGGTGCAGTTTCTGCCCAACTTAAAGCCCCAAATTTATTTTAAATCCTCTTTAACGGCGCTATCTCATGCGATGGAGGATCAAGTTTTGGCGGGAACTGACCAACCTCTGGTGATTGCCACCTTTCAACAGGAGCGATTTTACCGTCAAGAAGCGAACCGTTACCGTAGAATTTCTGAGATTACACCCCAGGTCTATGTCATGGCGGCAGCAGACACGGAATTTACTAACTCCTCTGAATACCACGAAACCGTAGCATTTGTGGCAGAAGATCAACTACGTCAAGAATGGAATTTATTGGTTTTAGGGAAACATTATTCAACTTGTTTAGTGTGTATTGAACGGGCAGATTTAGTCCTAACTTCCGAAATGCCAGAACAGTTATTAATGGATCAAGCTCGTCCATTTGAAGGAATTTGGACATCAGAACGTCAAGTTTGTATTAAAGTTGCAGAATTGCTGTTTGAACGAATTTTATCTTATCGTCCTGAATTATCAGAAAAAATACAGGAAGCTTTTAATTTTTTTGGAATTCGTTCCATCACTCGAAAAGGCAAAAAAACAACAACTCGTACCAAATCTCAATCGATTGCTCAAGATTTTTCTTGTTTAAATGATCCTTTTGCTCGTCGTTTAGTCACCTACTTGCAAGCAGGTCAACATAAACTCTTACGGGTCTATCGTTCCTTAGCAGCAAAAGAACGAAAAGAGCGTTTAGTCAATTCAATTACAGCGACAATTCGACAATCTTTGAATCCCCAAGAAGTGATTAAAGTGGCAACCCAAGAATTAGGGGAAGCAATGGGGGCTTGTCGTTGCTTAATTTATCGCTGCAAAGCAACGGATAATTCTGTTAAAATTTCTAATGAATATTTATGTAATCATGTAATTTCGCTCCTGGGTAAAACATGGGTTTTACGAGAAAATCCCCTATTTCAAGAAGTAGTTCAACGCCAGGAACGAGTTTATATTAATGATACAAATCAAATGAATTGGCTGGAGATAGAACAAGGGAATGAAGCGACAGAAAAAACTTCATTAGTGTCAGCTAAATCTGAAGAAGCGTTAACAAAAATTGCTCAGAAATGGCAAATTCATGGCTGGTTAATGATTCCGATTTTATATCAGGGTCAACTTTTGGGGATGGTGGAATTACATCAATGTAATTGTAATGGTTCTCTATGGCAAGAAGATGATTTATCCATGGTTGAAGCGATCGCCACTCAACTGGGGGCAGCCATTATCCAAGCAGAAACCTACGCCAATTTAGAAGACTTAAATCAACAATTAGAAGCCTTAGAACGCACTCGCAGTAATTTAATTGCCATTACCGGACATGAATTAAGAACCCCATTATCGACGATTTTAATTTGTTTAGAAACCTTAAATCAAGAGCCAGATATGCCCGTTGAAATGCGAAAAGTTATGTTAGATACGGCTTTACAAGATGCTGAACGTTTAAGAAAATTGGTTCAAGACTTTTTAAAGTTATCCCATTTAGAAAGCGGTCGAGTTGATTGGAATCCTGAATCTTTACGATTAAAAGAATGTATTGATTTAGCTATTAGTGGAATTCGTACCCATCATGGAGAACATGAAGTTCCGGGGATAGAAACTCAAGTTCCCTCGGATTTACCCTTAGTGCAAGCGGATGGAGAATGGTTAGTCGAATTATTGTCTAAATTATTAGATAATGCCTGTAAATTTACTAATCGTGATGGGAAAGTTACTATTAATGCCAAACGCAATGGGCATCAGATGGTAGAAGTCACCATTTCAGATACCGGAAGGGGAATTGAACCGAATCGTTTAGATGCCGTATTTGAGCGTTTTTATCAAGAAGAAGGTTCCCTCCGTCGCAGTGTGGGTGGCACGGGTTTAGGATTAGCAATTGGTAAACAAATTGTTAACGGTTGGGGGGGGGAAATTTGGGCAGATTCCCCTGGAAAAAATCAAGGAAGTCAGTTTCATTTCACCATTCCTTATATTGAAATGGAATAAAAAAGAGTGCTTTTCTCCTGCTTCCCTGTTCCCAATTTCCGACTATAACAAAATTTGTAGTTGATATCCCATCATCGCAACGGCAATAAATCCGGCAATAATCATTAATCCAGAGGGCATAAATTTACGAGTTTTGAGTAAACGAGAAATAAAAGTAATAATCAGAAAAACCGACATCACAATGGAGAAAATTAATCCCCAGGTTAACCCTTGAATTTGAAGAATTCCCCCTAAAATCAGTAAAATCCCTGTGCCACAACCTGCTAACAAAGAAATCTGACTTTTCGCTTTAGTATAACCCACAATGCCACCAATAATGGCTAATAAACCGTAGGCGATCGCTGCAATCACTCCTAAACTCATAACACTCCTTTTGATCTGATGATGACAACGTTCTTTTATACAACGTTAGGGTCTAACCCGATTAAAAATCGTTGTAAATTGTATTAAAATTTAAAATTTAGCGTTGTAAAAATTTATATAAAGCCAGATTCTCCTAGAAATTGAGTTTCTTCAAGAAACCCGATGTCTAAAAGAGCAAGTTTTGATAAAATGAAAGATTAATTATTAACGTATTCCTATGTCTTCTCTCAATAGTCAAATTATTTCCCAGGTACGATTTTTACAACGTCAATCGGCATCATTATTATTGTATCAAGAAGTTTTAAATGATGAGATTGGGCAAGCCTTTTTAAACCTTTTAGATGCCTTTCATCAAGGAGAAGTCAGTATTATCAGTTGTTTAAAAGCCTATGGAATTTGGTTTCAAGTCCAAGCCAAATATCGACAAACTTGGCAGGAGCATTTAATTACACAAATTTTACGAGCTGATAATCCTTTTACCCAACAAGCACAACAAATTCCCTTTCAGGAATTATCAACCTCCTTAATTGAAGCAGCTAAACAAGATTTAAAAACCTTACAAACCTTGTATCAATGTCAGGGGGAAAAAGTGAGTCAATGGTTAAGAAGTATTGCCCAACTTTCAGAAAATCCGATGATTTGGCAACGGCAACCGGAACAATTAGATAAAATTGAAGAATTGCCCCTAAAAAGTCAGTTTGCTACGTTAGAAAATTGGTCAGAAGCAGTCGAACCTTTAGCGAATCATTATCGAAAATTTGGCATCGGTTTATTTGCCAGTGCCTCGGCATTTCGTTGGCAAACCGGAAAATTAATCAAAATTTTAAATCCTGATCCGGTACATTTAACTCAACTATTCGGTTATGAAACACAACGGGATATGCTGTTAAAAAATACCGAAATTTTATTAGCCGGATATACCGCCTTAAATGTTTTATTATATGGTAGTCGAGGTTCGGGTAAATCTTCCTTAATTAAGGCATTATTACATCAATATAGCAATCGCGGATTACGATTAATTGAAGTTCCTAAATCTGATTTAAAAGATTTGCCTTTGGTGCTGGAAAAGTTGCGAGGTGTTCCTCAAAAATTTATTATTTTTGTTGATGATTTATCCTTTGAAGAAGATGACGATGCTTTTAAAGCTTTGAAAGTTGTATTAGAAGGAAATTTAACCGCCCGTCCTCAAAATGTTGTGGTTTATGCAACGTCTAACCGTCGTCATTTAGTCCGAGAATATTTTGCCGATCGACCTTCTCCTCAAGAGAATGATGAAATTCAGGGTTGGGATACACTACAGGAAAAATTATCTTTTAGCGATCGCTTTGGGTTAACTTTAACGTTTGAACCTGCGGATCAAAACACTTATTTAAGCATTGTTAAACATTTAGCTTCCCAAGCTGGAATTCATATCAGTCCCGAAGAGTTGCAATTTCAAGCGTTACAATGGGCGACTCGTCATAATGGTCGATCAGGAAGGACTGCGAGACAATTTATTGACTATTTAGGTGCAGAATTAGCAATTTTCATAAAATAGATTGGTCAAAATCAGCAAATAGTGTCATTATAAGCGTGGTAAAAATCTGCTTCAACTTTAAATCTGTCAGGAGGTTTTCACAATGTCAAGTTCCATTGAACTAAATTCTGCGGAAGCATTTGCGGCGATCGCATTAATTGCAGTGGCGGCGGATGGTTATATTACTGCGAGTGAATCTCAAGCCATCACAACGACCTTTTCACGGATGCAGCTTTTCAGTGATTATTCTGGGGAAAAAATGCGAGCAATGATTGATCAACTCCTGAATCAATTACAAGAGCAAGGATCAGATGTATTATTAAAAGCTGCTGTAGAAAAATTGCCCAAGGAACTCAAAGAAACAGCCTTTGCTGTTGTCACTGATATTACCTTAGCTGATGGAGAAATTACAGAAGAAGAAGATTCCTTACTCGATAATCTCTTTAATGTCTTGGAGATTTCTGAAGAGATGGCAAACAATATTATTGATGTTATGTTGATCAAAAATAAAGGATAATTAGATTAAACATCAATCACCATAATTTATGAGGTGGGCATTGCCCTCCTCATCCTTTTTTACCGAAAATTTTAATCTTATAGCAGTTGCACAAGCACGGTTAGAACAAACCTTGAGCCAGCAACCAGACGTTGAAACCTTCTGCTGTTCCTGGTTGCCTGCTATAATTTTTAGAATTTTAGATGGGGGAATAAAATGGTTTATCTTTACCGTCGAATTATTCGTTTTCAAGATACCGATGCCGCGGGTGTGGTTTATTTTGCCAATATTTTAGCGATGTGTCATGAAGCCTACGAAGCTTCTCTAACAAAGGCAGAAATTAACCTGAAACAGTTTTTTACTCATCCTGATTATGCCATTCCTGTTGTTCATGCAACCGTTGATTTCCGATTTCCTTTATTTTGTGGAGATGAAGTTTTAATTGAGTTAATGCCTCAAGTTATCAATGAAAACACTTTCAAAATTGAATATAAACTACTCTTAGAAAAATCTCAGCAATTAATTGCTAAAGCCACAACTAAACATATTTGTATTGACCCTAAAACTCGTCAACGGAAACAGTTTTTACCGGAACTATTAAATTGGTTAAACATGGAATAATGGAAAAGCTTATTTTTTTAAAGGTGACGAATATATTCGATATGATATTTATCAATAAATGACGGATCAAGTTTTTATTGTAAACTACGTTAAAGTTAGGAGGATCTTTTGATTTTATGGCAACTCGAAGTTATGCAATTGTTGGTACAGGCGCAGTCGGAGGATTCTATGGTGCAAGACTGCAAAAAGCAGGTCTGGAAGTTCATTTTTTAGTTGATCGAGATTATGAAGTTGTCCGCACACAAGGGTTAAGAATTGACTCGCCCAACGGTAATTTTACCCTACCTAAAGTTAATGCTTATCATGATGTTCATCAAATGCCGCCTTGTGATGTGGTCATTGTCGCCTTAAAAACAACTCAAAACCATATATTACCCCAACTATTACCCCCTATTGTTAAACCTGATGGAGTTGTTTTACTCTTGCAAAATGGATTTAATATCGAACCTAAAATTGCTGAAATTGTCGGTGAAGCACGAGTGATGGGAGGATTATGCTTTATTTGTGCTAATAAAATAGAACCGGGATATATTCAGCATATTGATTATAGCGATGTTCATTTAGGAGACTATCACGCTCAATATCAACCCGGAGGAATTTCTGAGCGAATGATTGAGATCGCCGCCAATTTTAAACAAGCTGAAATTCCGGTAGAATTGACTGAAGATTTAATGTTATCTCGATGGAAAAAATTAGTTTGGAATATTCCCTATAATGGTCTTTCAGTGGTGTTAAATGCCCGAACTGATGAAATGATGGGCAACCCAGAAACCCGTGTTTTAGTGAAAGAATTAATGCAAGAAGTCGTTGCGATCGCCTCTAGTTATAATCGTCATCTTCCTGATGATTATATTCAATTAATGTTAGATCATACAGATCAAATGAGACCTTATTTAACCAGTATGAAATTAGATTATGATGCTCATCGTCCTTTAGAACTAGAAGCCATTGTTGGAAATCCTTTACAAGCTGCGATCGCTCACGGAGTCAATGTTCCTAAAATTACGATGCTTTATCAACAGTTAAAATTTTTAGATTCCCGCAATCAAACTATTGATAAATAATCCAATTCCCCTTGATTCCCGAAAATAGGAATTTAGGGGTAAAGTTCCATAGACTGACCTTTCCTTTGAGTCATTCTATCAATAATGACCTCAACAGAAGCCGTAATATTTTCTTGAATTGGCTCACCTTTTCCCTTAAAGGTTGCTCAAACAGTTTTCAATCACTACCACTCGACACCTTAGATTATTTACCAATACAAAATCTGCTAAAAATTCGATCTAAAACAGATTCTGTCACTTCTTCTCCCGTCACTTCTCCTAACGCATGAATCGCGCCTCGCAGATCAATTGTCCAAAAATCAAAAGGCAGTTGATCACGAATAGTGGTTTCTACTTGTTCTAAACACAATTTAGCACGGCTTAAGGCAGCAGCTTGACGTTGATTAATCGCAAACTCTAAATTCGAGGCTTGAACATTTCCCGCTTGAACGGCATTTAATATAGCATTTTCTAACTCTGGAAGTCCTTGATTTAAAGCAGCAGCCATTGGAACAATTGCCTGATTTTCAATGTTTAAACATTGAATTACTGTTATTTTTAATTGTTCTAATTCCTGGGAATTTACTTGATCAATTTTATTGATTACAACAATAAAATGATTGGTTTTGACCTGCTGATAAATTTCTAAATCCGCCTCAGTTAATCCCATCGTTGCATCTAACGTTAATAACACTAAATCCGCAGATTGTGCCGCTTGTCGCGATCGCTCAATACCAATTTTTTCTACTTGATCTTCCGAGTGACGAATTCCCGCCGTATCTAAGACTTGAATGGGAATTCCGCCTACCACTAATTGTGATTCGACTACATCACGAGTTGTTCCCGGTAAGTTAGTTACAATGGCGCGATCGCTTCGACTCCAAGCATTTAATAAACTCGATTTTCCCACATTTGGACGACCGACAATCGCAACTTTTAACCCGGTTCTTAATAGCTCTCCCGTGTCTGCGGTCGCTAAAAATCGAGATAATTCTTCTAAAACGTGATGAATTTGTCCGATAATTTCCGATTCATTTAAAGGCGGTAAATCTTCCTCAAAATCCACTCTTGCTTCAATTTCTGCTAAAATATCTAAACAAGTTGCTCGTAATTCTCGAATTGGGTTAGCTAATTTTCCTTGAATTCCAGCTAATGCCATTTGAGCGGCTGCAATCGATTGAGAACCGACCAATTCCGCCACACTTTCAGCTTGAGTTAAATCTAACCGTCCATTTAAAAATGCCCGTAAGGTAAATTCCCCCGGTTGTGCTAACCGGGCTCCTAATTCAATACACAATTGCAGCACTTGTTGTACCGCAATAATCCCCCCATGACAATGAAATTCCACCACATCTTCACGGGTATAAGAACGGGGAGATAACATTAATAATAACAACGCTTCATCAATAGTTTTTTGAGTTTTGGGATGGCGAATATAGCCATATAAAATTCGGTGACTTTCCCAAGTTTGCCGTCCTGGGGAATAAAATAACTGTTTCGCAATGGCTTGAGATTCTGTACCCGACATCCGAACAATTCCCACGCTTCCCTGTTGCGGTACAATAGCCGTGGCGATCGCTACAATTGTTTCCCCAGTTGCCAAAACTTCACCCATTTTTTAATTAAAAAAGTCCTATAGATCTTTGATTTTAACGTAACAAATATTGGGGAATAGGCAATCTTGCTATAGGCAATAGGCAATGGGCAACAGAAATTTCTCCCCCTGCCTCCCCTGCTCCCCCGTTCCCTCTTCTCCCTCTTCTCCCCTCTCTTCTGTACAATGAAATCAAGAAACTTTTATTGTAGAGTTGTACAGTTAATCAATGTCTATAGCAGAGTCCGATGGTTCTCAAGAACCATTAGAGAAAAAAGTCCATTTGCCAAAAACCAGTGAATCTGAAGCCTTAAAGCGAATTCGCCATACGACTTCCCACGTTATGGCAATGGCTGTACAAAAACTGTTTCCCAAGGCACAAGTTACCATTGGCCCTTGGATTGAGAATGGGTTTTATTATGACTTTGATAGTCCCGAACCCTTTACTGAAAAGGATTTGAAAGCCATTCAGAAAGAAATGGTTAAGATTATCAAACGTAAACTTCCCGTCCTTCGAGAAGAAGTCAGCCGGGAAGAAGCCCAAGCACGAATTCAGAAACTGGGAGAACCCTATAAACTGGAAATCCTCGAAGGTTTACAGGAACCGATTACCTTATACCATTTAGGAGATCAATGGTGGGATTTGTGTGCAGGGCCCCACGTTGAAAATACCTTGGAAATTAACCCCAATGCCATTGAACTTGAAAGTGTAGCCGGAGCTTACTGGCGAGGAGATGAAACCAAAGCCCAACTGCAACGGATTTATGGGACAGCGTGGGAAACACCCGAACAATTAGCCGAATATAAACGACGCAAGGAAGAAGCGCTCCGACGTGACCATCGCCGTTTGGGAAAAGAGTTAGGGTTGTTTATTTTCTCTGATTTGGTTGGCCCCGGATTACCGTTGTGGACACCCAAGGGAACCTTATTACGCAGTACCTTAGAGGATTTTCTCAAACAAGAACAATTAAAGCGCGGCTATTTACCTGTAACGACTCCCCATATTGGTCGAGTCGATTTATTTAAGACATCGGGACATTGGCAGAAATATAAAGAAGATATGTTCCCGATGATGGCTGAGGACGAGGAAGCGCAGGAAAAAGAACAGGGGTTTGTGCTTAAACCAATGAACTGTCCTTTTCATATCCAAATTTATAAAAGTGAATTGCGTTCCTATCGAGAACTTCCCATGCGGTTAGCAGAGTTTGGGACAGTTTATCGTTATGAACAATCAGGAGAATTAGGAGGGTTAACGCGGGTTCGAGGGTTTACCGTTGATGATTCCCATTTATTTGTCACTCCTGAACAGTTGGATGATGAATTCCTCAAGGTGGTTGATTTAATTCTCTCGGTGTTCCGAAGTCTACAACTAAAGAACTTTAAAGCTCGATTGAGTTTCCGTGACCCCAATTCTGATAAATATATTGGCTCAGATGAAGTTTGGAACCAGTCAGAAGCTGCTATTCGGCGGGCGGTGGAAACCTTGGGAATGAATTACTTTGAGGGTGTTGGCGAAGCTGCCTTCTATGGCCCAAAATTAGATTTTATTTTCCAAGATGCCTTAGAACGGGAATGGCAGTTGGGAACGGTTCAAGTAGACTATAATCTACCCCAGCGCTTTGATTTAGAATATGTGGCTGAAGATGGTAGCCGTCAGCGTCCAGTTATGATTCACCGCGCGCCCTTTGGCTCTCTGGAGCGATTAGTAGGAATATTAATAGAGGAATATGCGGGAGATTTCCCGTTGTGGTTAGCCCCAGTACAGTTCCGGCTATTACCCGTCAGTCAAGATTTCTTACCCTTTGCCCAAGAGATTGCCAGTCTATTACGGTCTGTTGGCGTTCGTGCTGAAGCGGATGCCAGTAATGAACGCTTAGGGAAACTGATTCGCAATGCCGAGAAAAATAAAATTCCCGTCATGGCGGTGGTTGGGGCTAAGGAAGTTGAATCAAATTGCTTGAATATTAGAACTCGTGCTGATGGGGAATTAGGCGCCATTCCTGTTGGGGATGTGCTCACACGGATGCAACAGGCTATTTCTAATTACAGCAATTTCTGAGTCTAAGCCCGATGCAGAGCGACATCCAGACTGAGAAATCTGATATTATCGCTCTGGCCTAACTGTAGGTGCTTATTGGAAACCATGACTGAAGCATTCGACGGATTAAGGACAATTTCCCTGTTTGAAATATGATTGATACTCTTTTTGCCCCTCATCCGGTGGTGCAGTCGGGATTAACCCCGGATGCACGGGTGCTTCAGTCCCTGAAAACTATAATAACTATAAAAAAAACCCAAAAAGATTATGAGTACAACCAAAAAGGAAGTAGAATCTTTGTTGAAAAACCTACCGGATGATTGTTCTCTGGAAGATGTGCAATACCATCTTTATGTAATCGAAAAAGTCCGTCATGGACTGACGATTCACGAAACGACCAGGAATCTCATACAAGAGGAAGCAGAAGGTTTATTAAGTAAATGGGTTATCAAGTAGTTTGGTCGCCTCAAGCCATTGATGATATTGATGCAATTGCTGCTTACATTGCACGGGATTCAATTTCTTATGCGGCGGCGGTTGTTCAGAGAATCATTGAGGTTACGCGCAACTTGAGTTTATCTCCTGAAGCGGGAATGATGGTTCAAGAATTTGGCGACGAAACCATCCGCGAACAGTTTGCTTACACCTATCGAATTATTTATCAAATTCAAAATGAGATTGTAACTATTGCAGCAGTGATTCACGGAAAAACGTTATTAAGATTTGAATTAAGTCAGCAGTAAATTAATTTATTCCATCCCCGTAGAGACGTGCCATGGCGCGTCTCTACTCATTTATGGCGCGTCTCTACTCATTTATGGTTTGACGGAAGGATTTTGCTGCTATTAAAGGATTCGGATGTTGTACATATTCCGCTAATACGGTTAAATTGAGAGAGGGAAGCAGTTCACTGTTTTTGATTAATTCATATCCTGATGTTGGCTGAAATTGTTCTATTGTTTCAGACCGAAAATGATAAACTTGAAACTGATTATTTTGCCAAAACCACACTTCACGGACTCCTAATCTTTGATAAACTTCTAAACGATTAATTCCGCCACTGGTAATAATAACTTCTATGGCTAAATCAGGGATTTCTTTATTATTTCCAATACAATAACTCTCGTCCGGTTCAGTTCCGCCTCTTTGTTCTGGGTTCCGCAAGGTCATGGAACCTGTGGGATAATATTCGGTATTTGTTTCTAAAAAATAAATTTCTAAAAGGGTTCCAATTCGAGTTTTAATACTTTCGTGATTGCGGCTGGGGGACATAACTTCTAAAATTCCATCTAAATAAGTTAAGCGAAACTCTAAACTATCTTCTAATTGAGTTAATAACGTTTCATAATGTTGCCAAGTTACCTTATCCGTGATGTAGCGAACCTCTGAACCTTGGAGGTTTTCTTCGGAATTAAGGAATGTTTCCAGTTTACTAGCTAACATTGTTAAATCTCCTCTTTAACAAAATTATATCAAAAACCCGTTGTTGCGCGAAGTGCTATAATTACTGATTTAAGGTTTGACGGAAGGATTTTGCAGCTATTAAAGGATTAGGATGTTGTACATATTCCGCTAATACGGTTAAATTGAGAGAGGGAAGCAGTTCACTCTTTTTGATTAATTCATATCCTGATGTTGGCTGAAATTGTTCTATCGTTTCAGACCGAAAATGATAAACCTGAAACTGATTATTTTGCCAAAACCAAACTTCACGCACTCCCAATCTTTGATAAACTTCTAAACGATTAATTCCGCCACTGGTAATGATAACTTCTATGGCTAAATCAGGGATTTCTTTATTAGTTCCAATACAATAACTCTCGTCCGGTTCAGTTCCGCCTCTTTGTTCTGGGTTCCGCAAGGTCATGGAACCTGTGGGGTAATATTCGGTATTTGTTTCTAAAAAATAGATAAGCAATAAATCCCCAATTCGGGTTTTGATACTTTCATGGTTGCGACTAGGGGACATAACTTCTAAAATTCCATCTAAATAAGTTAAGCGAAACTCTAAACTATCTCCTAATTGAGTTAATAACGTTTCATAATGTTGCCAAGTTACCTTATCCGTGATGTAGCGAACCTCTGAACCTTGGAGGTTTTCTTCGGAATTAAGGAATGTTTCCAGTTTACTCGCTAACATCGTTGAATCTCCTTTTTATAAAATTAAATCCTATTTTTACCCATCCAAACCTAACTAATTTTTAACTTGACTTAATTTTAAAACATCCGTAAAGGTTGAACAATAGCCAGGTAAATCATACACCGCAGGATGAACCGGATTTTGATAGGTAAAATGACGATAATTGAGACAAAATCGATCCCATTCTGCCATTTGGATTTTAAATAACCAGATGAAAAAGTTCGCTAACCGGGGTGATAAATTTAAGCGAAAATAAATAGGTTTTTGATAATATTCACAAGCGGTTTCTACGGCTTGATTTAAGGTAATTTCAGGATTTCCTAAAACAAATTGTTCGGTTTCTGGGGAAATCGGAGGATGATTGACTAAATAATACACCACTGCTGCAATATCAGCAGCATGAATAAAATGGAAACTTGCATCTGCTTGAAACCAACGAATTAAATTAATCCATTTAACTACATCAGAAATCCCTGAAGATAAATGAGAATAAGGTTTATTTTGTTCTCCTCCTAATACTAAAGTCGGAAATAATACCCTTAATGGTGGAATATTAGACGTTATTTGTAGTAATTCCTGTAAACATTCATATTTAGTTCTAATATAATCGGTTCCGATTTCCCCTGCTTCGGGTAATAATTTATTATTTTGATCTAAAATACTCGCGGTTGAAAAATACAATATCTGCTCACAAATATCGGGATTTAATAATTTCACTAATTCTAAATTGGCTTTAACATTAATTTCTAAAACTTCTTGATATCCTCCCCAAGCGGTGGCAATTAAAATGGCTATATTAATCGTCGATAATAAATCTTTAAATTGATTGATATCTCTTAAATCACCTTGAAGAATATGAATATTAGAACGATCCTTATAATCAAATCCTAATTGCTCAGGATTTCTAACTAATAAAAATAATTCATGTTCGGTATTTTGAATTAATTTTTCAGCAATATAGTGACCAATACAACCACTCGCACCTGTAATAAAAATTCTTTTTTTCATAATATTTAGTGATGGTTAATTTCTGAAATTTTATATTAATTTATAATAGGGAAAAAATATTTTATGTTTTAGGAAAAGTTTTCAATTGAATTCCCCTGTAGAGACGTTGCATCCAACGTCTCTTGGAATTAGGGGATTGAAGTTTTGAGGGAATCAAAGGGTTTTTTTACGCTGAAGCGCAACAACGGGTTTAGGCGTGGACGCTTAATAATTGATCCGCTTGTTTTGCTGTTTCAAAGAAATAGGCAACGTTTTCTTCTGGGGTATTTTGAAGGACACCATGCCCTAAATTTAGGATATGACCTTGATTTCCGGCTTTTTTAATCGTATCTAAAATCCGAGCGCGGATCATCTCTTTTGAACCGAATAAAATACAAGGATCAAGATTGCCTTGAACGCCAATATTTTGACCCAAACGTTGACGTGCATCCGCCATATCAACCATCCAGTCAACGCTAACAAAATCAAACCCGGTTTTAGCAATTCGTTCTAATAATCCTGAACTGCCACTAATATAAAGAATTAATGGGGTATCAGGATGGGTTTGTTTGACTTGATCAATAACTCGTTTTTGATAAGGTAAGGCAAAAACTTCATAATCTTGGGGGCTTAATTGACCCGCCCAAGAATCAAACATTTGAATCACTTGTGCGCCGGAATCAATTTGATAACGCACATAAACAGCGATCGCATCTGCCACTTTTTCTAAGAATTTATGCAGGATAGCAGGTTCAGAAAATGCCATTTTTTTAATAATAGCATAATCTTTAGAACTCTTGCCTTCAATCGCATAAGCCGCTAACGTCCAAGGAGCACCAACAAATCCTAAAACAGCCGCTTGATTTCCCACTTCCTTGCGTAAGGTTTGCAGAATTTCCCGAATAAACGGTAAGCTTTCTTCCGGTTCAATGGGATGCAGTTTTTCAACTTGTTCTAAACTGCGAATGGGTGGATCAATAATGGGCCCTTTGCTTTCGATAATATCGAAATTAATGCCAATTCCAGGCAGAGGTGTTAGAATATCGGAAAATAAAATTACGCCATCTGGCTGAAACGCACGGAACGGTTGCAGGGAAATTTCAACGGCGATTTCTGTTTTTTCGGAACGTTCGCGGAAGGAGGGGTATTGTTCCCGTAGATCACGATATGCTTTCATATAGCGACCCGCCTGTCGCATCATCCACACGGGGGGACGATCTAGTTTTTCACCACGAGCAGCACGCAACAGATAGGGAATTTGGGTCGATTCGGTCATTTTAACGATACTAAAGTTTAAAAAAGTTTTTAGGCCAATCCTTAGCTTACCACTGAAGGGGATCGGGTGTTGGCTGCGGTTGACCTAGTGTGAAGTTCACTGTTTTAATACCGAATCTCAAACCCTTGTAAACCTTCTGGTTCTTCAAAATAAATGATAACATCCTGGGGTTGAGCAGATTTTGGCCCCTGATAACACCATTGAATCATTCGATCTATGGTGTCTTGATGTCCTTCAAATACAGCTTCTACTCGACCATCGGTTAGATTTTTCACCCAACCTTGAAGACCGAGAGCCGTGGCTTGTTTCTGGGTAGAGTAGCGATATCCGACGCCTTGGACTTGTCCAGAGACAAAAACGTGAGCGCGAACGATAATCGATTCAGATGACGTTTGCATTGACGAATGAAGATAAGCAACATATACATATGTTGAGAGTTTATATTGGTTTTAGATTACATAGGAGTGATTTTATGATGGCAGACAATTTAGTGATTATCTTTATTTTGGGAGTTGTTGTTGGGGTGGGAATTGCTTATGCGTTGTTTCAACAACAAAGCTCCAAACAAAAACAAGGTATAGAGGAGAAAATTCGTCAAGAGCGAGAGGAACAGGAAAGATCCCATCAAATTCGTCAACAACAAACGGTTCAGGAGTTACAACAGGAACATCAAAACCAACTTCAGCAACTAAGAGAAACGCTAGAAATGGAATATCAGGCTGAACGGGAACAGATGGGTTTGCAGTTACAGGAAAAGGATTCTCAACTTCAACAGATCAGTCAATCCTGGGCGATGTCTGAAGCTCAAGTCCAACAACTCCAAGAACAGTTACAAAACACTGAAGATCAAGTTATAGAACTATATAAAACCCTGAGTGAGTATGCAACATTACTGGAACGACTAACGACTCAATTACAAGCAAGTCAATCACAGGTTGATCAACTGAATCAATCTTCTGTTGAAGAAACAGTTGAACCTCCTATTTTAGCAGAAGAAACAACTCCAGCAGTAGAACTAACTTTAACATTACCCGAAACACAAGAGGAAGCATCTTTTATTGAGGAGGAAGTTACAGAAACGCCGCTCACTATTATTGAAGTAGAACCTTCTACTGTATCAGAAATGATTACGGAACCTGATGTTGTAGAACCTTCTACTGTATCAGAAATTATTACGGAACCTGATGTTGTAGAACCTTCTACTGTTTCAGAAATTATTACGGAACCTGATGTTGTAGAACCTTCTACTGTTTCAGAAATTATTACGGAATCTGATGTTGTAGAACCTTCTACTGTTTCAGAAATGATTACGGAATCTGATGTTGTAGAACCTTCTA
>NZ_JBJUDF010000087.1:0-3468 GCF_046067725.1 Planktothrix sp. | reverse complement strand
TTCTCCGGGTAGGGTAGGGAGTCTAATCGCTTCGGTTTTATAATAAGAAATTATATTTATGCGATTCTAATTTTAAATTTTAAAAGAATTTGAGAAAAAACCGCGATTTTTGTCAAGAGGTTATTGCAAACGGGTTGCAATTACTTGACGGAATTATGGGGGTTTGGGCTATAATGGAAAAATGAAAATCTGGGGAAGTATAACTTAACCTAAAAACCCTATCCTCAAACTTTGATTCTTTCGTAAAAAGTCATGAAACTCTGACAAAATTTAGGTGTAGCGATGCACGAGTTTTAAGTCCAACCAATCAGGTAAAACTTATGGGGATTGACAAAATAATAATTTTGTGCATTGCTTTTCTTAAGTTCGGAACTTCTACAATACTTCTGAACTCACCTGAATCAGAATCACCCTTATGGAACGTATCCCAGAAGTAGAAGTCATGGATACTTGGGAAGAAGCCAGCGAATATGATGCCATGGATTTTACCCAAGTCAATCAAGAATTTGCCGAATTAGCATTAGAATTAGGGCCAGAAACCGGATTAATCTTAGATGTAGGAACGGGGACAGCCCGGATTCCGATTTTAATTGCAAAACAGCGATCGCAATGGCAAATTACCGGAATAGATTTATCAGCCAATATGCTGTTTATTGGCAATCAAAATATTGAGCAAGCGGGGTTACAGGAACAAATCAAATTAGAACAAGTGGATGCGAAACAGTTACCTTATCTTGATCATCAATTTGATCTGGTTATTTCCAATAGTATTGTACACCATTTATCAGAACCTTTGCTATTTTTTCAAGAACTTCAGCGCGTGTTAAAACCCCAGGGAGGAATATTTTTGAGAGATTTAACTCGCCCTAGTAGTGAAACCGAACTCAATACCTTAGTCGAACAATATGCGGGAGATTGTAACAACCATCAGAAACAATTATTTCGAGACTCCTTACAAGCGGCTTATACTTTAGATGAAATCATTAATTTGATCGAGTCTGCGGGTTTAGAGAAGATGAGAATTTATCAATCTTCTGATCGCCATTGGACAGCAGAACGTTCCTATCGCTATCCGAAATAACAATATAATTCAAGAAACTTGAATCATAGAAACCCCGTGTTTCAAGTTGATTGACCAAATAAAAATAACCAGAGGGGTAACGTTAATAATAACAGGGTAGAACCCATCGCTAAATTTGTCACAGCCAATTCCCGATCTAAATTAAAAGCTTCAGCTAAAACTAAGGTGGCAAAAGCGGGAGGGGTTGCCATTTGCAGAACTAAAACTAATAACGGAGATCCAGTTAATCCCAATAGCATTAAGCCATAGCCTAAAACCAAAGGTACAATTAACATTTTGATAGCTAAACTAACAGAAGCGGGTTGAAAATAACGCCAAGAATTAAGCTGACTCAAACGCATTCCCATCAAAACTAATGTTAAAGCAACACTTCCCCAAGCAATACCCTTTAATCCCTGTTCTATCGGAGCAGCTACGGGAATATTTCGTACCATTAAACCAATCACCATACTCATTAAAGCCGGATTTGTTAATGATACTCGAACTAATTGCCAAGGGTCTTGTTTTCCCATGCCAAATCTTGCCGCTAAAGCTACCCCTAAACCATAGGCGCCAATCACTGTTCCCAGACCATCATAAAAGACCGCCCAACCGAAATATTGGGGGCCGACTAATGCTAAACTAACAGGAAAACCAATATATCCGGTATTTCCAACCATTGAAGCTAATAAAAAACTGCCTTGAGCAGGTAAAGATTGGGGTAAAATATTCAATTTAGGAATACGGTTTTGCCAGTGTAACCCCATCCAAGCTAATCCTGCGCCGAGGAAAATTGCAGCCCAAGCGACTAAAGGAGCAATCCAAATCGAACCGGATAAATCCGCTTTTCTTAAAAATGCAATAATCGCGATGGGAACAATAACCCAATATAAAATTTTACCTAAATAATAAGGAACAATAGTTGGTAGTTTTCGACCTAAAATCCATCCGATTAAAACCCCGCCGATCAGCCATTCATACAAAGTTAAAAGTTGAGTTAGAGAATTAGACATACAATAAGAAATTAACGGTTCAGGTGTTGACGGTTTAGGGGCGATATGACGTATTATAAAATTCAGCCTTGAATGGATGTGCAGGAGTGAAGCCGTTGAAGAATTCTAGTCTGCCTAAACAAACCGAAACTGTCGCGGATGAATCAACAGAAGAGATTCCAGAAGCTGTCCGAGATCTTCCTGTCGTTGCTGTCGCTTCCTCCCGACCCTCTGCAAGACCGGGACTCTTCTGGAAAATGTTAGGCTTAGGAGTCGTGGCGTTCTGTGTGACTTTAGCGTTAAATTATCAATTTGGGATTCTCTCTTCCCAACCCAAGATTCCCCTCGTACAACCTCAAGCTTCTGTAACTTCGTCTAGGAGTCCAACTCCCGCCGCTTCAACGACTCCCACCCCAACGGTTTCCCCCACTCCATCTCCAACGTTACCGGATCATTTATTAGGTCATCTTCCCTACGAGGAAGCCCCAGCCACACAGTTAGAGAGCATTACCGAGGATGGATCTCATCGGTTACGCAAAGCTGCCGCCCAAGCTTATCTGGAAATGGAACAACAAGCAAGAGCTAGTGGAGTCAGTTTAGTTCCGATTTCAACCTTTCGTACGGTTAAAGAACAGGAAGGGATCTTTTTTGAAATTAAAGCTCAACGGGGACAAGGCGCCACGACCCGAGCAGAAGTCAGCGCCCCTCCAGGCTATAGTGAACATCATACCGGTTATGCTATTGATATTGGGGATGGGAATCGACCGGCGACTAATTTGAGTGTGAGTTTTGAGCAAACTGAGGCATTTCAATGGTTACAAGAGAATGCCCCTTTTTATAGTTTTGAGTTATCCTTTCCTAAGAACAATCCCCAAGGAGTGAGTTATGAACCTTGGCATTGGCGGTTTGTTGGCGATCGCCATAGTTTGGAAACCTTTTATAAAGCGAGAAAGCTGAAAAATAACGGATGAGAACCACCAGTTTAAACTTAATTGCTATTAGTGTTTTCTCAATCACCCTATCGGCTTTATTAAGTCCGGTTTTAAATATCTCGCCGTTTATTCCCGCGAGTATTACTTGTTTTTTATTGGGTGTCGCTACGTTAGATCTATTTCAATTTCAAGGTCAAGGTGCTAATTTATTAGTTGATTGGTTAGCGGGAACTTCCGCCTCCACTCGTGAGTTAGCGGCGGGCCGGGGCTGGGCGCTAAGCCCCTGTCGGGGCTAGCTTTTTTCGTAGTAGTAGCGGGCCAGATTATCGCGAGTCCAGTTGCCTGCTACAGTTTCCGAATCTGTATCAGCATCTAAATCATAACCCTTACCTTCCAGAATAGATTGGGGCTTTGGAAATGTGTTTGATAGTAGGTTTCTGCTAGAGCAGGGGTGGAAAAGAAACGCCGTTCGGTATGATAGACA
>NZ_JBJUDF010000086.1:0-6371 GCF_046067725.1 Planktothrix sp. | reverse complement strand
ACGCTTCTTCTAATCGTCCTAAATCAGATAAAACATTTCCGCGATTGTTCCAAATATACGGATCATTGGGTTCTAATCCAAGGGCGAGGTTATAGGATTGTCCAGCTGCTTCCATTCGCTCTCAAAATTCTAAAACAATGCCCCGATTCTTCCAAGCATCTTCATCTTCTGGATTGAGCTTAATGGCTTGTTCAAAGGATTCTAAGGCTTCTTCCAGTCTGCCTAAATGTTTCAGGGTATTGCCTCGATAAAACCAAACACAAAGATGATCGGGTTTGAGTTGAATCGTTTGATTAAAAGACAGTAGCGCACCTTCAAAATTTCCGGCTTCTTCTTGTTCAATTCCTTGTTGAAACAAAGCTTCAACCTCTGATGATATTTCCTGAATAATGGGCTGTTCTTCCTGTAGGAATTCCAGTTGAGAATTAACAGGATTTTCCTCAATGATTGGAGGTTCTTCTAAAGGAATTTGAGCTTGAAAATCAACGGGATTTTCCTCTATAATTGGGGGTTCTTCTAAGGGAATTTGAGCTTGAAAATCAACGGAATTTTCCTCTATAATTGGGGGTTCTTCTAAGGGAATTTGAGCTTGGGAATTAACAGAATTTTCTGCAAGGGCTGGTTCTGCTTCCTCCATCAAAGCATTGACTCCATCTCCCACAAATTCTGCCTCAATCATGGGATCAACCTGAACGTTTTCTGAAGCATTGACCCCAGAGGAAACTGTTACCCCATCGCCAAAAAATTCTGCTTCAATAATGGGATAAACTTCTCTATTCTCTGACGTTTCCGCTTCTGTTTGAGGAGCAATTTGTTCTAGGATACTTCTGCCAATACGTCCTGAAACATCTCCTAATTCTTCAATATCCAAACTCGCTAACGCTAACATTCGCCATGCGAGTTCTTCATGTTGGCTTGGTGTTTGTAAAAGTCGAGTTCCAAACCGTTGTAACCAAGCGACTAACTCCGCTTCTTGAACTTTATTCCCAATTAACCATCCTTTAACTTGTCCCCGACTGGTTCCTTGTTGTACCGTGTTCAACAGTTGCAGAAACAAAGCTTCATATTCTGTATCTGTCCGAGTCGGAAGTCTTTCAGGTACAGGGGATGGCGAAGTGGGCTGTTTACCAAACAGTCGTTGAATCAGTCGTTTGAAAAATTGAATAATTCGGCGTAACATAAAATAGACTTAGACAATAGAGTTGTTATTAAGATTCAAGGCAAATCGGCTAAGATATCGCACATAATACACCTTTTTGCTTCAGCCGTTCACTTAATCCTTCTTTAATAATATTCAACAGTTTTTACCTCACCCTCTGTCCTGAAAAAGCTAACACAAGGCAAAAACCAGACGGAAAATCGATCTTCACCCCCTGTGTTTTGCCCAATTAATTACATCATTCGTAATAACCCCTGTTGACCGAGTAACATTTCTCGCAACAAGCTGAAAATGCCCACCCAGATAATCGGAGTGATATCGACCCCACCTAAAGGGGGAACAATTTTGCGGGTGATCACTAAAAAGGGTTCGGTTGGCCAAACGATGAGGTTGAAAGGAAAACGCTGTTGATTGACTTGAGGATACCAAGTCAGAACGATGCGGAAAATAAACAAAAATGTCATCAAACCCAGAATTAAGCCTAAACCCCAGGTTAAAATCGTTGTTGTCATAGGATAAGACAAAATATTTTAAGTTTTATTACTGCTTCTGAATCAATTTTAACGGTTTTGGGGTGTTTTCTCAGAAACTAGGGAATCGGTTCTCAAGATGTTGACCAACAAGGAAACTTGATTCAGCAATAATCCTGACTGTTCTAGGTCGAGGAAGTGTCAAGTATTGTTAAAATAGGAGACCAAGAAATTATTCTAAGACAAGGATCGCATTTGTTATGACACCTTCATTGATGAACTTTTTTTACAGTTTGCTGGCCGGACTCTTGATTGTAGTGATTCCTGCCACCGTTGGTCTGATTTTTATCAGCCAGAAGGATAAAATCATTCGTTCCTAGACTTACTCTCAGCCGAGGAGTCCGGGTGCACTTGCCAAAATCCTTGTTATACCCATAAACTCAGGGGCTAAAAGATCAGAACTGAATCTGAATCCCTAGCCCCTGATCTTAATTTTTGCCAACAATATCCACCCTGAAGCTCAGATCAGTAGAGATTCTCCAAAGAACTCGTTAAGATAGGACTGGTATAGGAGAAGGAATAATGGTTAATTTAGGTTTAAATTTCAGCAGCTTAATCGGGATTATTCTCGCGGTTGCTGGTGCTGGATTATATTTTCTGCGTTCCTGGCGTCCCAAACTCGCACGGGATCATGATATTTTCTTTGCAGCGATTGGGTTGCTTTGTGGTGGAATTCTGCTGTTTCAGGGATGGCGACTTGATCCGATTCTCGCCTTTGGTCAATTTTTATTAACGGGAAGTGCGATTTTCTTTGCGGTGGAAAGTATTCGCCTCCGAGGAATTGCGGTTGTCCAAGCGAAAGAACGTGCTCCCATTGTGGATGATGAACGCTATGTCAGCAACGTTTATCGGGTGGATGCAGAATTAGACGAACTCGAACCCACCGATGAATATATGCCGATGGCCCGTCAAATTCGCGGGACTCGTGATAGTCGCTTAACGAGAGCCGATGTCTATGAAGATGATGTGGTGCGGCGGCGTCCCTCTAGTCGGAGAAGCAGCAGCGTTGACTATCCACCTCCAGCAGAGCGTCCTCGCAAGCGTCGTCCCCGTCCTGAATCTCGTCTTGATACAACTTCTGACTGGGGAGAGCCAGAACCTCCTAGAGAGCGGGAAGAACGACCCACTCGAAATCGCCCAAACCGTCCTCCTGTATCACCTGTAGTTGAAAAAGAGGATTGGACGGTTTCTGATACCTCCCGTTCCCGTCGTCGTCCTTCTTCTTCCTCAGAATATCGTTATTCCGATGATCGCAATCGCAATAATAATTCAACGGATTATGTTGAATATCGACCTGTAGATTATTCTGATGATGAGGTGGATAGTTCTTCTAATTTTGAGAAATAAATTTTATCTCTTAGGGGATAGGGAATTACGAATTACAAATTACGAATGTGGAAGAGGGAATAGGTTTTACTATCAGTTTATCTATGCTTTAGGAATGAGGCTTCTGTCTGGTTCCTATTTTTTTATCTATTCCCTAGTTTTTCTTAAAATTCTTAATAATGATTTGAGGTTTCTAAGCTCATTAATTTAACGCTATCTGCTGAATGAAACCCTAATTTTTCATAAAAAGAAACCATTTCAGGTAAACACATTAACAAAAATACTTCAACCTCTTGTAAATCAGGATGAGTTAAAATTTCAGCCATTAATTTTTTTCCTAATCCTTGATTTTGGTAGGAACTCTCGACCAAAACATCCCAAATTAAGGCTCGATAGGTATAATCCGTTAAAACTCTTGTAAATCCAATTAATTTTTGGGTTTCATCATCCACTAAACCTATAATAAGATCAGAGTGACTTAACATTTTTTGGATATCTTTTGAGGTTCGTTGATGACTCCACCATCCCTGTTTATAGAGTTGTTCTAAATCTTGTATTTGGGTTGGGGTTAACTCTTGAACGACGATAATTGACAAGGGAATTATCCTCCTAAATTGTCTGTAGAGGGTAATTGCTATTAATTTTACTATATAGCAATCCTATTTGATTTAGGGTAAGGGCAATTCATGAATTGCCCCTACGGTAAGGGTTTGAGTCATAGAGGTTATTACAACCGATTTAGACTTGCTATAGCAGAAAATAGTTATTTTGGGAGACTATTTAATATTTCTAAAGCGGCGCGATCGCACACTCCCTCCTCTCCTAACGCTTGCTTCATCTGTTGATAATGATTTAACATTTTTTGGCGTTTAGACTCATTAGTTAATAATTCTATCGCCTCTTGAACGATATTTTCGGGTGTAGCTTTTTCTTGTAATAATTCAGGAACAATGGCTTGCATTTGCACTAAATTAGTCGGGGACATAAACGGAATCGAAAATTTGAGGAGATGACGCGCGACCCAAGCGGTTAAACCACTCACCCGATAAACCACCACTTGAGGAACATTTAATAAGGCAATTTCTAAGTTAACGGTTCCTGATTTTGTAATAGCTAAATCGGCTGCGGCTAACACTTCTAAAGTTTGATAATTATTGGTTTCTGTTGATACTAAAACCGCATTTAATTGATAATCTTTAATCGCGGTTTCAATTGCTGTTTTATAGTCGGGTAACGATAAAGGAATCCAAAATTTAACCTGGGGTATTTTAGCTTGAATTTGTTGAGCCGCTTCAAATAATATGGGCATTAAATATTTAATTTCTTGCCATCGAGAAGCCGGAAGTAAAGCGATCGCGATTTCATCTGGTTGAATGCCTAATTTTTGGCGAGATGCTTCTCGGTTTGGAGCCATTTTCATTCGATCTAATAAGGGATGACCCACCCATGTAACCTGTGCACCCTTGGATTGAAAATAACGAGCTTCTTCAGGGAAAATCGCTAAAATTCGATTCGTTAATTTAACAATTTGTGCGGTACTTTTTGAACCTAACGACCACACCCATTCCTGCGGTGCAATATAATATAGAATTGGAACCTGGGGTAAGTGATTTTTAACAAAATTTCCCAAACCCAAATTTGGCCCCATATAATCAATTAAAATGATTAAATTCGGCGGATTATTTATTAAATATTGTTGAACTTTTTTTTGCATTAAATAAGTGGGCAGAATATAAGGAATCGATTCTAAAATCCCCACCGAACCAATTTTAGTGGTATTTCCTAATAATATCGCTCCTGCTGTCGCCATGCGTTCTCCCCCTAATGCAACAATTTCGATTAATATTCCAGCTTGTTTAGCTTGTCTGAATAATGCTTCAATTAACATTGATCCTTGTAAATCGCCGGACACTTCCCCGGTACTAATAAAAATCCGAATCGGAGTATTTTGAAGCATGAGAACTTAATAATTTATCAGAGGAGGACTTATATGATCGGTTTTGGGAATAACCTGACCTTGAATTATAACCGTTTATTGAGTGAATTGATGATTTTCTTAAATATTGAAGGGTTGAGATCAAGCCTAAAAACGATATAATTATTATTCTAGGCGAAAACTGTACCATCAATGTCAAAAACTCGTGAGGTTCAGGAACGTTTACACTCAGAACTTGGTCTTAGTTCCTAGACCTGATTAATATTGTAGCTCCAATAATGGCAATTTTATTCATGAACTCTTTATCAAATTTAGCAAGACTATCTTTAGGGATTCTCATTTTTAGCGGTTTAAACTTTATACAAAATCCTGCTCCAACTTTAGCCAGTTTATCTCAATCCTTAGATCGTAAATCTTCAGACTTAAAATTAGCACAACTTCCGTCGCAACCCTCAGAAAAAACAGTTGGGGGATTATATGTTCAATCTCGCACTAAAAGTCAAGTTTTTCCCCTGAAACAAACCCAAGTTAAAGCTAAAATTTTAGGAAATATTTCATCGGTAGAAGTTTCTCAAATTTTTGAAAATCCTTTTCAAGAACCTTTAGAAGCTATTTATGTGTTTCCCCTTCCCGATCAAGCCGCTATTGATCAAATGGTGATTAAAATTGGCGATCGCACGATAAAATCAAAAATTGAAACCAGAGAAGGCGCTCAAGAAATCTATCAACGCGCTAAAGAACAAGGTCGCACCGTCGCTTTATTAGAGCAGGAACGAGATAATATTTTTACTCAGTCTCTGGCTAATATTCAACCGGGCGAACAAATATCCGTAACGATTCGCTATCTTGATTCGTTAAAATTTGAAGGAGGAGATTATGAGTTTGTCTTTCCGATGGTGGTTGGCCCCCGTTATATTCCAGGTCAATTAATTGATAAAAATCAACCCAATACCAATCAAGTTTCCGATGCGGATCGAATTACACCGCCTCTTATTGATCCGAAGACCAAATCAGAGCATAAAATTCAAGTTGATCTTGAAATTGATGCAGGGATTCCTATTGATAACATTCGTTCAACTTCCCATAAAATTATTACCCAACAACAAGGAAATCGAGTGTTTGTTCGTTTAGATGAATCCGATCAAATTCCTAATAAAGATCTAATTCTAAGATACCAAATTTCTGGAGAAAATACAAGGGCAACAATCTTAACAGAAGCTGCTCCCCAAGGAGGACATTTTGCGGCTTATCTGTTACCTGCCATTCGTTATAACCCTAATCAAATTATTCCCAAAGACCTGATCTTTTTAATGGATACTTCTGGTTCTCAAGAAGGTGAACCTTTAACAAAATCTAAAGAGTTAATGAAACGGTTTATTCAAGGATTAAATTCTGAAGATACCTTTACCATTATTGATTT
>NZ_JBJUDF010000085.1:0-13924 GCF_046067725.1 Planktothrix sp. | reverse complement strand
CCCCTCTCCTGCAAGGAGAGGGGGGACTAATTATTACTATTAAACATCAAAAATCATTAATTACTCCCCCTTCCCTATTAGGGAAGGGGGCTGGGGGGTTAGGTCACAAAGGTTTTTGAGAGAGAATGAAACAGCCCTGGGTTCACCCCTGGGAGTGTCAAGAAAAATGACATTCAGCATAAAACCACTTGTTGAATTGTCACATCTGTTACATAATAGATTGCGTCTTTTCCCTGAATCAAGGAAAGACTCCAGGGACGCGGAAAAAACTGGAACAATCTCCCCGGTGAGAACCGACTTTAATAGAGATAGTAATGATATCAAGATCATTCTCATCCTACCCGCACCCAACCATTCCATCTAAATCATCAACCCAGAGGAGAGGTTGACATGAAAATTATCCAAGGTTACAACCCATTACAACCTGTTTCCCTAACCAAAATTCGTAAAGTCAGAGGTGTAACGATTGTAGAGAAATCTGGCGATCATCTCTATATATTACCTGATGACAATGAAATTAAAGCTGCACCCACCCTTAATAATATTAGCTCGTTTGATATTAGAGATTGGGCAGAAAAAACAACGGATTTAGATGGATTCTACTTTATTAATGCCATTACTAAGACCGGAAACTATTTGGGTTCAGAATGCAATGATATTATTTTAGGTCTAAAATTCAGAGGATTAGCTACTTACGCTTCTGAAAATTAATCTTTTATAAAATGTCCATCTTTGACTCAACACTCCTTTAATTTTAACCCGTTTCAGGTGATCTACACATCATCCTGATGGGAAGTTAGAGGGGTGTATTCATTAATATTTTATCAGAGAGCAAAGGTTTGCTACAGATCATCAGGGAACTCAGCCTCATAAATGTTGCCATTAACGATTACAAGAGTAGCCATTACCTATTCGTAATTCATAATTCGTAATTCCCTATTACCCTTGATTTTCTATTCCAAACACCGCACAATAGTTGAGGTTGAATCTCCGAGCATCTTGTGAAATTGTTTAAAAATTTACGTTTTAAGTCCTATTGTTGGCGAGTTGTAACCGTTGTTGGGATGGCGGTTTCCCTAATGAGTTGTAGCACGAAAGCAGCCGAATGTACAAAACTCACCGGAATGATTCAAGAAGGTCAAACCTTAATTATTAATCTTAGTCCTCAACTGGATGTTTCCAGCACACAACAACTCTCGCAAGAATTAAATAGTATTGCGAGGGAAATTGAAACCCTAAACGTTAAAAATCAATCGTTAAAAACGATTCAAAAAAATGCTACTCAACAATTTAAAGGGTTATCTAATCATTTAAAACAACTGGCTGAAGCTTTAACGAATGCAGAAAAGGCTCCCGTTAACCCAGAGGGTAAAAAACAACTGCTAAATGCTCAAAAAACAGCCCAAGAAGCGGGAGAAAAAATTAAACAAATTGCTCCTCAAAATGAGAAACTCTTACAAGATTTAGTCAATTATTGTCCTCAGAAAAAAACGTAAGCAAGCCCAAGATGGAGATATAGCAATTCGTGGCTTCGAGATGGAGTAAAGAGGGTTGGGAGGGATGCCACCTCTACAGGTTTTGATCAGCCATTATTTAGATTTGCTATATCGACAAATGCACAAATTTTATAACTCAATTCAGTCAGAATTCTAACAGATGAGAGGATAGCGATCGCTATTTTTTTAGATCTATAAAAATCCGTACAGGATGTATCAAAAAATCCCGTAGGGGTTGGGTCTCCCAACCCAAGTAAGCTATTTTAAGTTTAAACAGTATATTTTAGGGAGCGGGGACACTCTCACGACAAGGATAGAGTGCTGATTCTCCTATAGTATTGTTTTTATTGTAATTTTTATCGAGTTGTAGTATAGTTGGGATGGGAAAAAACTTGTATTAGTACCAGCTTAAGGTACAGCAAAACTAGATCAGTAACCTCTTCTCTGCCAGACAACTAGAATTCAGGTAAACTATATGGAAACTCAATCTCTCACAGCCTCTATACAAGATTTACAGAAGAATGTTGTAGAAACACTGCAAGAGGCAGGCAAGTTAATGGGACGTGCCAGCGATTTATTTACGATAGAGAGCGAAAAGAAAAAATATATTCGATTTCAGAATGAAATCAATGAGGCACTTCCAAGTATAAAAAATTTTGAACTGAGAGTTGTGATTGTTGCGCCAACCAGTGCTGGTAAGTCTACTCTAGTCAATGCCATGATTGGGAGAGAGTTACTCCCTAGTCGTACTCCTGATATGACAGCTTATCCGACAGAAATAGTGTTTAAAGCAGAATTAACAGAACCTGTTTTAACAATTAGTGAAGATACTTTATCTTTATTTAATCGTGCAATAGAACAATTGCAAATTACAATAGATATTTTAGGATTGGATGATACTTTAAAGAAAATAGCTGATTATCCACTGCTAAAAAGTTTAGCCGAGAAAGTTAAAGAAAGAGAACTAATTTTTCTACCGCAGATCACAGGATATGAAGAGATTAAAAAAGCTCTAACAGAAATTAATGATTTTGTTAGGCTTTGTAGAAAGTTAGTTCCTGGCATTAATCAGATCTGGAGTCAAATTAAGGATCTACCTCGTATCGAAACACCTTTTATAAAAGATGAAAAAATTAATATAAAAAAAAGGATCGGTGATTTAGTTATTATTGACACACCAGGGCCTAATTCCAGAGAAAACAATACAGGAGAAACACAAGAAGACATTAGAAAGGAACTGATTAAAAAACAAGTCAATCAAAGTTCAGTTGTTTTAGTCCTCTTAGATTATACAGTTTTTAATACTGAAGTTGATAACCAGATTAGAAGTGAGATTAAAGAGATTTTAGAAGTAATTGGTGAAGATAATTTATACATTTTAGTGAATAAAATTGACCAACGTAAACCTGATGATCTAATAACGCCTGAACAATTAAAAGAGTCAATTATAGCCAGCTTTAATCTGAATTCTTCTAGCAACAAAAATAATAAAATTTTTGAAGTTTCAGGAAGAAGGGCTTTTTGCGCTACTAATTTTATTCAAGAAATTAAACAAGATTCTCCTAAAGAAAAATCTGAGATCCAAATATCTGAACTCAAAACGGCTGAACTTTTAGCCGCAGAAGTTTTTGGGATGGACTGGAAAGACGAACTAGACCATTCAACAATTGGTAAACTTGAAAAAAAAGCTGGAAAACTTTGGGAGAAATCAAAGTTCAGTGAGTTTTTGGAAAATACTATTAATGTACTTTTAGTTAAGAGTGCCCCTCTTTCTCTTAAAAGTGTACTTAAGCGGACAGAAAATCGTTTAAAGGATCTCAAGAATGATCTGATATCTTGGAAGAGTGGTTTAGATAAAGATTTTAACCAAATTCAAGGCGAAATTAAATTTGTTGAAGATGAAAAACTAATCATTGAAACTTATGAAAAGGTTTTAGAAGACAAACTCAATCAACAGTTGAATTATTTAAATGATTACTTGGATTATGTACTCAAAAATTGGGTAATGATTTTGCATCAAATTCTTGAATCCAAAAAATTATCAGAAGAACCGTTTAAAAAACTCAAATTCAAACTTGAATTTGAAATCAATAGTAGCCAAGAATTGTTGAGCAAAGTTGAAAACCAGTTAATAGTTGTAGAAAAATTAATAGACTAACAAAAATCAATAAATTTGACCAACTTTAGCTGAGGGAAAACTAAACCCCACGTAGAGACGTGCCTATTGATGCCGTAAGGCTATTGGCGCGTCTTTACAGGGGACTCGTTCCCCAGCACCCGACACCCGTTAATGATGAATTTCTAAACTTAAAACATAACGACCCATTTGAACATTTTCTGACCAAAGTTCGTATTCTAAACGCATATATTCTGGTAGAGGATGCCCGACTAATTCTAACTGACGAGTAAAATTCCGTAGACGAAGTTGACTCGCCATTGCTTGCAAATTCGTTTGCAGGTAATATCGACTTAAACCATATACCCCCTGTTGCCAGAGGTGACGATAACTGTATTTCCCCTGTCCCTGCATCGTCATCACCGCCCGATAGGGAGAAACCTCTAACCACAATAAACGAGGTTTCAGAGGTGGTAAAATTTTTTCTGGGGGAAACGGGTCAGATTCCCATTCCACTAATGCAGGTTCATGTAACAATAAATGGAACTGATCTCGATCCTTTTGATACAGGGTTGCTGATCCTTCCACTAAAGAACGAAGGGGCAAGTCTATCGATACTAACGATAGACTCACGGGCACACGATAGTGCGTTAACATAAGTCATCTCATATCAGGATAAAATTCTCGATGTTTCTAAGTTGTTAGAGTCGAGAAAGCGGTAGGATAACTCTTAGCAATCCTTACCTCATCTCAAATCATAAAATGCAAGGGACTATCGTAACAACAGAAAATACAGAAACGGAGCAAATATTAACAATACAACCGCCAAAATCAGGCTTATCCTTACAAGGTCGAATTCGCATTCCTGGGGATAAGTCAATCTCTCATCGAGCGTTAATGTTAGGGGCTTTAGCCAACGGTGTGACGACCATTGAAGGGTTATTGTTAGGGGCAGACCCCCGCAGTACCGCCCAATGTTTTACTTGCTTGGGGGCTGAAATTTCCGAGTTAAATTCTGAACGGATGGAAGTTAAGGGTATTGGACTGGGTAATCTTCAAGAACCTACGGAAGTTTTAGATGCGGGAAATTCCGGTACAACGCTACGGTTAATGTTAGGAATACTCGCTTCCCACCCTGGAAAATTTTTTACTGTTACTGGGGATAGTTCCTTGGTGCGTCGTCCCATGTCCCGTGTCACCAAACCCTTACAACAGATGGGGGCTACCATTTGGGGGCGTCAAGGGGGGTCTTACGCGCCTTTAGCGGTTCAAGGTCAAACGTTACGCCCGATTCATTATTTTTCCCCCATTGCTTCAGCCCAGGTGAAATCTTGTATTTTATTAGCTGCTTTAATGACGGAAGGGGAAACCACCGTTACAGAACCCGCTTTATCACGGGATCACAGTGAACGAATGTTAAAAGCTTTTGGTGCTAATATTACCGTTGAACCGGATACCTTTAGTGTAATTGTTAAAGGGCCAGCACAACTTCAAGGTCAGCACGTTGTGGTTCCTGGGGATATTAGTTCGGCGGCGTTTTGGTTAGTGGCGGCGGCAATTGTTCCAGGGTCAGAATTAGTGGTAGAAAATGTTGGAGTTAACCCGACTCGCACGGGTATTTTAGAAGCTTTAGAAAGAATGGGGGCTAATCTTCAATTAGAAAATGAACGGTTAGTAGCGGGAGAACCTGTTGCAGATATTCGAGTGAAATATAGTCCGTTAAAAGCTTGTGAAATTGGCGGAGATACTATTCCTCGATTAATTGATGAAATTCCGATTTTAGCCGTGGCTGCGGCTTTTGCAGAGGGAACAACAATTATTAAAGATGCGGAAGAATTAAGGGTAAAAGAAAGCGATCGCATTGCTGTGATGGCAACTCAAATGAGTCAACTGGGTGCGAAGATTACTGAACGTTCTGACGGGTTAGAAATTACTGGAGGTGCTCCTTTAAAGGGAACGGAAGTTGATAGCGATACGGATCATCGAATTGCCATGAGTTTAGCGATCGCAGGCTTAAATGCTCAAGGAAAAACCACAATTCACCGAGCAGAAGCGGCTGGAATTTCTTATCCTAATTTCGTGGCGACGTTATCTCAAATTTGCAGCGTTTAAAATCGGTTGATGAGGGAAAGAATGGGTTTTTTAGATTAGCTTTCACAGATGAGCGACAAAATTAATATGAAATCCTGAAATCGCTGCTATAGATGTTCCATAAACCCCACGTAGAGACGCGCCATGGCGCGTCTCTACTCGGAACGTAAAACTTTAACTAAGTGGGCTAATTCGGGGATAATTAATTGTTCCATTGCTAATTTAACAGCATTAGAAGACCCTGGAACAGAAAAGATTAATTTTCCTTGAAAAACGCCAGCAATTGCACGGGAAGCCATCGCCCTAGAACCAATTTCAGCATAACTTAACGTTCTGAAAATTTCACCAAATCCGGGTAAGGTTTTTTCTAATAATTGTTCTAAAGCATCATAGGTGGTATCCCTGGGTGCAATTCCAGTTCCTCCATTTAAAATACAAGCATCGAGTTCAGGAATTTGGGAATATTTCTTTAAAAGTTCTGTAATTTCGGTAGGTTCATCTTTAACAATGCGATAATCGAGAATGGGATAACCCGCTTTCTGCAAGAATTGGTGAATTAATTGCCCGCTTTTATCCGTTTCTGGAGTACGACTATCACTGACTGTAATAATCGCACAATTGACTTTAAACTCCGCAATATCTGGATGGGGAATCATTGAACTCATAAACGCTAAATCCAGAACCAAGACTATCAGAAGTTAGAAGTTAATAAATATTCGGGATCTATCATAGCATTTAACTTCCAACTCCTGAGAAAATTAGGATTTACTAAATTCTAATCCGTTTTCTTCTGCATAACGCTTCATAAACAACATGAAACGATCCCATTCTTCAGAAGACCTCATTAAAAGAACCGCTTCGATTTCGGTCGGTTTTCCATTAATAAATTTAGCTTTAACCTCACGGGTGATAATTTCTCCATCATCATCAATCATATACATTCCCGTAATTTCTTCCGTAGAATCATCCGCTAATGCTTTAGGATTCTGGAAAAAAAATGTTGCTGTTCCTTGACTTCCATCCCGTGAACGAGTCAGGCGGACATCAGGAATTGCATCTTCATCAATACCTCTTGAAAACTGAATTTTAGCGACCATATTATCTTGTTAAACCTTTGTTCGTTTAAGACTTAAGATCTGATTATCTCACGATCTGACAATCTAAAACATAAAATCCCCAGAGCATAGGTCAGCATAGCACAAACACCATCCATCATTGACCGATGATTTGATGCTTCTGCTTTACTCTACTTTGAATTTTACCCCGATTTTAAAACCCTACTAAAGTTAAATGGCTTAGTAGGGTTTTAAACAATCTAGCGCTTAAACCGTTTCAGTAACTCAGAGTAAAGCAGGTTAACCACCTTACTCATCAGTTTAGCTTGGATGTGTTTACCCCGCAGGACGGGCTTACCTTGACCATCAATTTGTGACTTCAAATTGTCACGGTAAGTAATCAAGGTTTGATTGATTAGGTTGTCTGGAAGATTACCCTTAGAACTTTCAATTTTGGTTAGGACGTGAAGATAAAGACTTTCACGACAGATAGCAGAACCGCTAGATTTTTCAATCCAACCATCACCGGAACTTTCTAAAATTGTTCCTTGACCCAGACGCATTTTAAACGCATCACGGCTGCGGTTCTTTTTAGTGACCTTCACATCACCCGGTTTAAACTCAACCTCAACGGTTCCCTTGTTATAGGATTTGTCCATCTGCTTAACTTCCCGATATTCCCGGTCAATCCATTCCTTGCAATCCGGCAAGAGAAATGACTCAAACGGATAACACCGAGTTAGTAAGCGAGCGCCCGTCCGCAATCCAAACCCAAACATCTCAAACACTTCCATATAAGGAATGAATTCCTCCCGCTTGAGAAGTTCTATCACTTGATGCTCAATCCGAGATTCTTCTAAGGAAATCTCAGCCAACCACCGGGCGTGGCATTTAGTAATCGGGTTAATATCAATTCCATAGTGATGAACGATGGAATCGGCATATTTCTTGCGGATTAGCGTTAAACCACTTTTGCTGGAATGTTCCGGCACGTCTCCTAAAAATCCCCAAATTGCAGGAACATAGGAACCTGGATTAGATTTTTGGAACGCCGCTTCTGGGAATTCGTGAGTTAGTCGTTGACGAGTGTAGTTAACAATTGGAGACTGAACCCGTGCCAGGTGTTCCAACTGTTGAACTAATTCCCTCAATTCCATCACTGGCTCTGGCTGACTTAATAAAAAATACCGTTCGTTTAAAGTTCCATCACTTTGTAAATGTTCCGGGTCAAACGGATAAGCCGCCATTGCCAAAGCATCAACCGCGTCATTTTTACCATGACCGGGTAAATTTTTTCCTTCACGGTAACGCTTCAGTTCCATGTGACCGACCCACTTTACCTCAACTCCCTCAGTTTTTAAAATCTGATAGAAGATGCGGCTATAATGAATTCCGGTTGGTTCTAAGATTGCTAAAGTCGGTTTATTTTCCCGAACAAATTCTACAAAATCCCATAGTGATTTTTGTCGTTCGCCTTTGGGATTTGAATAGAACCGAGGGTAAAATTCCGCCGCGTTTCTTGCAGATTTGCGCCAATAATTTCCGAGTCCGCCTGCTGGATAATTCTCTAAGAGGTGACAGCAAGCATTGTTTTTGGAGATATCCAAACCTAAAACTTTATATTCCATTATCAAGGTTCTATTGAAGGTGGTTTTCGCTGTTAATTCCCCTTTTTGAAATGCCGCACAAATCACCCTAACAACCCCGAAGGGTCGCGCTTTACTGCTAAACGGCTAAAGGGCAGTTCTTAGAAGAGTCGTCGCACAAATGTGAGAACGCCCAAAGAGCGCAATTTAGTTTCAACGATAACTCATTCTATTAACGAACTGACAGGAAGAGAGCGACCCTTCCCGCGACATTCCCCAGCGTGGGGGGGAATGTTTCGACCGTTAGGGTGAACGATCATCATCAGGCGGGTTTAACAATAGTAGAAATCGATTTTGTCTGGTTTGAAATCGATTTCATCGGATGGGATAGGAGGAAGAAAATGGCTATCCAATTTGTCCAAAACTTCGATCAAAACTTCCTTATCCCATGCGTAATGATCAAGGTGTCGCTCTTTACCCGATGACAAGTAAATATGAATCTTTTCGATTTGACTGTCTTCGATTTCTACTTCGTACCCAATCACATTGGCTAAGTTGAAAACAAATCGAGAACTAATTTTGTGATTACAGGTTTCAACTTTGTTTATGGCTTCTAACACTTTCATGATTGTTCCCCTCTTTTAATTAACGCTTGAATAAAACTCGGTGCAGTTAAATCGTCCCGAAAAAAGACCCGGTGTTCATCTTTGATGGATTCGGTAATTTCTTCAGAATCGGTCATCTGTTGAATCGCTTCTGCCTTAATTTGATCAAACAATTCAATTAGCCGATGTTGAGGTAAAGCTGGGAGGTAGACCATCGTTGCACAAACTATTTTTGTATAGAGAAGTGCATCCATTATTTAACCCTCCGAATATTGTTAAATTGGACTTGTTGCCAGATTTCCAACGCTTCCTGAACCTGTGCGGGAGACATAGCGAAAATTTCTTTCATCAGTTTGGAATAGTCGCAAACTTCTTGAGTTGTTAAATCCCATTCAAGATTGACTTGACATTGCGCCGAACGCGAAACAATGATAACCTTAGTAGACATAGCAAATCCTTAGAATGTGGTTAGGAATAAATATCAGGGAGGGGTGAGAGACTTCCCTGATATTTATTTTGTTTAATTACCCTTTAGGGGCTTAGGAACATCCTCAACAACTTGAGCCAATTGCAAGCGGGGATACCACTTGAACATCAGTTGAGCCGCTTTATCAGCAATCAAATGATGGGAGAACGGCCCAGCACGGAGGACTTGACCATCGGGAAGCATCCCAATGACAAGATAGCGGCGTTTGAACATGATTTGAATTCCTGTTTAATGGGGGAATTTTAGAGTTATTCTTCCTCAATCGTGGGAGGTTTTAGAGGGAATAATCCACCAGATGAACGATAAGATTTCATGGAGTAATTCAAGTTTTCACAAGCTGTAATTACGTCCTTTGGGTCTTCATCATCTAGCAAGAACACGACCTCTACACGGGTTTCTTCCGAATCGTCTTTGAGGACTTTGGTTTTGTAGCCAATCTTCTCAACAATCATGCTAAATAATCCTCAAATAGAGCTTTAGCAGAGGGAGAGTAAGACCCGACAAAATCAATCATGTCCTTTAAAATTTGCATCCCGGCTGTGCGGTCTGCACCTTTAATAGCAGGGTCTTTTAATGCCATTGCCAGTAAAGGGATTGCACAAACACAAGCAATGGGTTTAAGACAAATGACGGCACTTTTCACAGATTCAAGTTCTGCAAAAACAGCTTGAATTTTGACATCGCGATCGCCATTTTTCACGTTGATCGCTTCCATCATTTGCTGCTCAACTTGACGAGCTTGAGCATATTCCCGTCGCATGGTTCCCAGTCTGTCTTTCCCGTCAATTTCCGGGGGGAAGACTTTAAGAACCCGGTCTAATAAATCGTTTTCGGTTTCCGGTTCTTCATGAAGTTTGAGGGAATGTGCGGTAGTGAGGGATGCCCATTCATCAACGGTAAACTCAGACCGTTTCGCGAGTTCCTCACAAGCAATTAATAAAGCCCCAAGATGTACTTTGGAAATGAATGGAATTCCATCATCTTCTGCGGGAGCTAATTCGGCGATGATATTAATATTTTTCCGTTGAAGTTCGGCTACAATTTCTTCATCTTGCAAAGCCTTTTTCATCGCAATTAACGCATCACCATTGCCACAGCCGATGACTGATGTACCGCCTTCTTCACAAGTTGCCAAATGCGCCTTAATCGCTGCTTTAGCAACTTCTAAATGATCTGTCATAAGCAATAATTCCAGTTTGCGAACGTCTACCATCTCCCGGTTTGGGAGATTCATTATCGTCATAAAAACTCTGACTCACATGGGAAATAGTGAGGAGTAAAATCAGCAAAAATTCCACGAATTTAATGTTAAAATTGTCCCTAGTATCTCTTTCGTTCTTTTGGGAATCTTCTCGCTCGCTACATTGTAGAAGGTTCTTTTTTTTTGCCTAGTTTTATTCCTCTAAGGGGGCGCTTTGTCGCTTTTACCTTTCGGGCGCTCGCTGCACTGTGAAAGGGGCCGCCTACCAGTTCCTTGAGTCTAGGGAAAGGGGGGAAGATTAACCCCCCTAATGGATAAATGAGAGATGTAGTTATCCCAAGAATTACGAACGAAACAGGGAATTTGTTAATCCGATAGGCGTTACCTCTCTACTAAAAACACGATGGACGTGGTAAACACTGGACATACAGCTTGCGACTCTAAAAGGACTCACACACCTGACCGACCGCAAAGCCTGTTTGTTGTATCTACCTGTCCATACTTTAGTATGGATGTTCCGCAATGTCAATACTTTAGTATGGATTTGTGCTAATATGAATCCATTACCAGAAACAGAAAAAGTCGAAAAACCAACCTTGAAAAAGCTAATCGCCAATGCAGGAACCACGCAACGCGAGTTAAGCGAGAAAACGGGTATAAAAGAAGTGACTCTTAATAGCTGGGTTGCTGGAAAAAAAACCCCACGCTTAGACAATGCCGTTGTGGTTGCAAAAGCACTTGGTGTCTCTTTAAAGGCGCTGAGTGAATCTTTGGGCCTAGACACCTCTGGATTGCCAGATGATAACTAGACCCCGTTGGATAATGTCACCTTTCCTAGATCAAGGTTAATGCGAGTCAGCCATTAGTTCACAGCTAGTGGCTTATTTTCTTTCTGGAACTTACTCACACTATATCTATAGGAGTCAAATGATGGAACTTTCCGAACAAACCCAGATAACAGATCATTCCTCAGAACGGATTGAATTTGAACCCGATGGCGAGCGCCCGGAATTTGAAGACAATCTCATAGCGATTATTGAAGCTAAGGATGAGCAGATTAAGCGGCTTCAGTTGGGCAACTTGTGTTTTTCAAACCGAGCCAAACATTTAGAAGGTAAAGTTGAACATTTAGAAGCTGCGTTGAAAGAAGCCCATGATTGGATTAGCACCACTAGCCGCGTTTTATCTGTTCTGCCCCTGGCTATTTTGACACCCCAACAATTGCAAGGCTCATTATTTGTTGTTCGGTGCTTACTGGACGAGGCAGAAAGTTCTACTGATCACGATTTAGCGATGGTAAATCTTCCCGATACTGACAACGGCGGCACCGACTCGGAGGATTAGCGGTCATGGTTCAACAATTAAATTTAATCCCACCGGATGACCCTCAACCGTTATTCGGAATTCCCAAACCGCAGGAATTAGCCGAATTAGCGTTAAAGCAGATTCAGAATGAACCAGGTATCACCACCGAGGAAATTGCAACCCGATTGGGAGTTAGTTACCAAGACATGAGGTTCGCGATTGTCCGGTTTTTAAAACGCACCGGGGCGGTTATTGATCAAGGTTGGATAGTTCCACAACCTGCTCAACCGGAAGACATCAATGAAGATGATTCTATTCGTTCCGGTACGAATGAAAATCATAAATCTTATTCGTTCCGGTACGAATTAAGAATCAAATGGGAGTCACCCGCCGGAACAGCCAAAACCGATTCTAAATATCCCTGGCTTTGTGATGGCGATCGCCACTTAATTTATATCGGTGGTGGCAACCAATCCAGTCCGACAGCAAAGGCAAGGGTTAACCAGATTGAGCGATGGATTGAAATGAAACTTCCGGCCGACGAAATTATGAAACGGGTTGAGATGGTTAAGCGAGGTCAGTGGAAAATTTAGCAGTTCCGAAGTGATGGAACTTTTTTAAAATTTTACCCCCTGGAGGAATTACCACCGGGGGGATTTTTTTTGTTAACTCCGTGCATTAACCGTTAGACTCCGAACATTATCTAAGGAACTCCGAACACTTCCCTTACTATGTCGATATCCCGCCTTGCTTCTCTCATGGCTTGGTTTATCTTGTTGCCTCCGGGCCTGGTAAATCCAGACTTCAGTTTGTACCAGTAACGGGCTGTCTTAGAACCCTTGCCGTGATCTATGATCTTGATTTTTCTACCTTTATATTCAAATCGTTGAACTACTTTCGGTTTCATAAATACTAGGGGGTAACTGCCATCAGGGTTAATCCGCACCGCCCCCTAGTATTTATTTTTTCCGACTAACCAGAGGGAGCACTTAAGCCCAACAACTTAAGAACTGATTCTATTGTAAACCAAAAGTTATCAAGCTACAATAGAGCTATAAACTGTTAAAAAATAGCGATAATAGCTAAATGCCATAAAACCGCCCCGTCCCGCCCAGTTGCTCTTTTAGATAAAACAGCAACCCCAGACGACCCACCCATACCCCCCATATAGAAAGGATTTCGGGTACTATTGGCGGTGTCAGGTATGCGCGAAGGTTGCTAAAATAGTAGAAAAAGACCGAAAACGTCAACTCAATTCATGCCCAAAAGAAGCCGGATCGGACAAGCTGCAACCCTTACCCTTTTAGACATAGAAAAAATCTACCAGGGGTTTGAATCTGAACGAGATAAAGTTATCTGGTCTATACTGTGTGGAACGGGTGAACGAATTACGGCCACACTCTCGCTAAATGTTAAAGATGTTTACAGGGATTCGTCTAAATCCAAAACCTGGGATGAAATTACATTCCCCTCCTCAATCCGCAAGAAACGACCCGACGGTACGGCCGAAACCCGACAAGTTCCCATCACCCGAAAACTAAAATCCGAACTGGAGAACTACACCCCCCCAACTCACGGCCTGTTATTCCCCTCACCCAATAACCCGTCGGTTCCGATTAGTCGGCAAGTTTATGATAAAAATTTCCGGCGGGCGTTAAAAAAAGCAGGGTTAACCCGATTGGGTGCAACACTGCATTCTCCCAGACGCACCCTGGCAACGAGATTATTTGAAGAAGGAACCCCAATTAATATCATCCAACGGATTACCGGACATCGTTCTATAGCAGTGTTACAGCGTTACATTGACGTTAGCGATGAGCAGGTTAAGAGTGCGTTAGAGATGTTATAAAATCCCGTTAATTCATGAGATTTTCATAGCAATAACAGAACTTAAGCTACCGCTATTATAAAAACTAAATAAGGGGACTCCCTGGGAATATACAGGAGTCGGAGGAATAGCGTCTTTAAATAAATCAATTGAA
>NZ_JBJUDF010000084.1:0-6912 GCF_046067725.1 Planktothrix sp. | reverse complement strand
GGGAAAGAGATTGGATTAGATGTTGGTATAGAATCGTTTTACACAGACTCTAATGGACATCAAGAACCGAATCCCAAGTTTTTGAGAAAGGCGGAAACGTCTATTAAAAAATCTCAGAGACAAATCTATAAAAAAGTTAAGGGTTCATCGGGTAGACGCAAAGCTAGAAAAGTTTACGCTAAAAAACATTTAAAAGTAAGTCGGCAACGGAATGAACACGCTAAAAGACTAGCGAGTAACGTATGCAAGTCTAACGACTTAGTAGCCTACGAAGATTTAAGTGTTAGAAATTTGGTTAAAAACCACTGTTTAGCTAAATCAATTAGTGATGCTAGTTGGTATTTGTTCCGACAATGGATAGAATATTTTGCAGCTAAATTCGATAAATTAGCAATACCAGTTGCACCCCATTTCACCTCACAGAGATGTTCTAATTGTGGGGCAATTGTTAAAAAATCTCTATCAACTCGCACCCATATTTTTAATTGTGGATCCGAACTACATAGAGACACAAACGCTGCAAAAAACATTCTCGCTCTTGCAAAACAAGCTAGGGGAGGACATCCCCAAAGTAACGCTAATGGACTAGAAACCTCTACTCTTCTTGGGGAAACCCTGGTCGCAGCACGTATCTAGGTCGAAGTTAGAATCTCAGCGTCTTCAGACCTGAGAGTGTCAAAGTTCTGTGATAGTATGTAAAGAAAAAATTAACCTTGGGCGTATTTTAATCAATCGTCCAGCGTTTGCAAGTTTATTTAACAACTGAACCATGAGTAGCTCCCTCGCTAAAGCTGTCTTATTTGTAGACGGCTATAACATTATTGGAATATGGCCCCTATTGCGACAGAAACGCGATGGTGACGGGATGGAAGAGGCCCGTAGGCAATTGATTGAGCTTTTAGTCGATTATAGTGCCTTTGAAGGGTTGGATGCTCGGATTGTCTTTGATGCTCATTATCAAAATACTCCCAGTTTCAGCGAAACCGTTACCCGCAATTTGTCGATTCATTATACAGGTTTTGGGCAAACCGCAGATACTTATATTGAAAAACTCTGTGCATCTTTGGGTCGTCAACTGCGGCTGTCCCGACGTCGATTAATTGTGGCAACTTCAGACCGAGCGCAACAGTTGACCGTGACTGGCTATGGTGCGGAGTGGCTGTCCGCCGAACAGTTAGCCGAAGTTGTGGAAGCGTCCAACCGATGCCGCCAACGTCGTCACCAACCCCGCAAACAATCTTCTGGTCGTTTTTTAGCAAGTTCCCTAGACCCAGAAGCTCAACACCGTCTCCAGAAATTGAGAATGGGGTTAAAATAGCCTATTTCAAGGCTTTTGAGCGTTTTCAATCAAAATTCAAAAATAATTTTTCAAAAAGGCTTGCAAAATTTTAGGGTTTGCGTTACTATAAGTAACTGTGGCTAAAAGAGAGACACAACGTTCCTCGGTAGCTCAGCGGTAGAGCGGTCGGCTGTTAACCGATTGGTCGTAGGTTCGAATCCCACCCGAGGAGTTTAACAAAATTATCTTTAAATATCGGCTTAAATTATAACTTAATCCGGTGTACTGATCTCGTATCCTAAATTTCTTCTGAGAAATCTAGGATATTGTTGTTTTTGGAACCGAGAATGGATCAGTCTCTATCCGTGATCCAAATGTATTAAAATCCAATTCATCGTTAGACTAAAGTTTTAATTTTAATCAATCAGGAGAAGTTCAAAATGAGTGTAGGAATGCAAGGCGCCGTGATGGAATCGGTTGCATCCCCTCATCTGATGTTACAGGTGTCGGGAGTCAACGTTTATTATGGGGAAAGCCATATTTTACGGGATGTTGATTTAAGTGCTGCGCCTGGACAAATGGTATGTTTAATTGGACGTAATGGGGTGGGAAAAACCACCTTATTAAAAAGTATTATGGGTTTACTCAAACCCAAAACTGGGGAGATTTATTTTCAAGGAAAACCCATTACTAAAGTTTCAACCGATAAACGCGCTAGATTAGGCATTGGTTATGTGCCCCAAGGACGGGAAGTTATTCCCCGCGTCACGGTGAAAGAAAATCTATTATTAGGGTTAGAAGCATTACCCGAAGGACGAAAAGGAAAACCCGAAATTCCAGAAGAAATTTTTGAGTTATTCCCGGTTTTAAAAACGATGTTATCTCGGATGGGAGGAGATTTAAGTGGGGGACAACAACAACAATTAGCGATTGCGAGAGCCTTAATGGGAAAACCCAAATTATTAGTTTTAGATGAACCAACAGAAGGGATTCAACCCTCGATTATTTTAGAAATTGAAGCCGCTGTGCGACGAATTATTGAAACCACAGGAATTTCAGTTTTATTAGTGGAACAACACTTACATTTTGTTCGCCAAGCAGATCGTTATTATGCCATGCAAAAAGGTGGAATTGTCGCTTCTGGTGCAACTAAAGATTTAAGTCAAGAAGTAATTCAACAATTTTTAGCGGTGTAACGTTTTTTTCTTTACTCCCTCTTCTCAACAGAGCTAGGGGGAGAATGATGAATATTGAAAAATAATTAACCGTTAACATTATATCAATATTCACAACGGTTATTAGCTCGTTAATCAAGTTCATTATTGCTTATTCCCTCGTTTCTTGCTACAATAAACCATCCATTTCTAAGTCTTCAATAATTTGTAATCCTCGCGGATCACCGACTCTTAATAACGAGGATTTAGCATCATCTTTAACCCCCATATCCTCATCTTCTTCTAACGCTTCAATTAAGGCATCAATTGCCACTGCATAAACCACATTTGAGGGCAGTTCTCGACATAATTGTCCTAACGCCCAAGCACAATTACTTCTAACGGCTGCAATCGGATCTTGACGCAAAGCTTCTATCATCGGGGGAATTGCCCGAATTACAATTTCATAACCGACTTTCGCCATTTGACCGAGGGAACTAGCCGCCCATAACCGCACCGCCGGAATATCGGTTTTCAGCGCATCCAGTAAGGGTTCTAAAGCCCTGCGATCGCCACAGGTTCCCAACGCCCAAACCACCCCTTTACGGACATAACCATTCCAGTCTCGGTTCAGTTGTTCAATTAATGCTTCAACGGCTTGAGCATTAGAATTGCGTCCTAACGCATAAGCCACGCTCACCCGCACTAAGGGGCAAGCATCCTGTAATAACCCAATTAAATCAGGAATCGCACGTTGATCCTGAATTTCACAAAATGCCCGTGCTGCAATCATCCGCCCTTGGGGTTCTGGTGATTTTAACAACAGCAACATTTCCTCTGGATCAGGTTTGGCCACTTCACCATCATCCAATTGATCCAAAGGACTCTCTAATGGGTCTTGAGTATTGATTCTGCTCAGTTCTTCATCCTCCATATCATTAATTTACCGCAATCTGTCACAGGAAACACCTGTTATAGAATTTTCTGCATCAATAAAGATTGGGGTTGATAGCCGAGTTTTTGATAAAGGTTGAGGGCGGGTTGGTTATTCATAAACACTTGTAGACTTATTTTGCGATCGCCCCGTTGCGCCGCCCATTGTTCTGCATTTTGAACTAAAGCCGAACCAATCCCCTGTTTTCGGTATTCTGGCTTCACATATAATAAAAAAATATGGGCGGTGCGTTCTCCATTTTCTTGATCAATGGCATTCCCTAACCATAAACAGCCCACAGGTTCAGGTCGAGAAGGATTAGAATTCAAGACATCTACCCACCATAATGGCGTGTGAGAGGAGAAATACTGCTCAACGGTTTGAGCCAGATGGCTTAAATCTTGATTGGGGAACTGCTCGTGATAGCTGCGAGCCACAAACTTCAATAATAAAGCTCGATCCAAACGTGACCCTTGACGCCAACTGTAACCCGGAATCAAAACCTCAGACACGGATATTGTTAAGAGAAAGTTGGCTAAATTCCAGAGAATTTGGAATCGTGCTGATGGGTGCAGGAGCCCTCATATCTTCAGGGAGGAAAATTCGCGCACTCACCACAAACAAAGCGAACAGAAACATTAAAACCACAATCAACGGGGCAATATATTGACGAAAGAAAGCCATATTTAAAATAACTGTGAGAACAACAGCATCAATCTGGGTGAACGTCTCCCGATGGATAACGGGCAAAATTTTTAATAATTGTAACGCTTTTCCCCTCGGCAGTACAATAATCTTCTATGAATAACAATCGAGTTTTTACTGGATTGAGAATTGAAATGAAATACCATAGAAAGCAAACCTAGACAACTTAAGACACAACGAATGACTTCCATCCTTGTTAAATCGTCTTCGCCCAGACCGATTAATACTCCAACGGTTCATCACCTCTCCAATGGCTTAACCATTGTGGCGGAACAGTTACCCGTTGATGCTGTCAATCTCAATGTTTGGATTAATATGGGTTCGGCGATTGAATCCAATGATATCAATGGGATGGCGCACTTTTTAGAACACATGGTTTTTAAAGGGACACCTCATCTGCAACTGGGAGAATTTGAACAAAAAATTGAACAACGGGGTGCTGTCACCAATGCAGCCACCAGTCAAGACTATACTCACTACTACATTACCACTGCCCCTCAAGACTTTGCCGATTTAGCTCCTTTCCAGTTTGATGTGGTTCTTAATGCCAATATTGCGGATGAAGCCTTTGAACGGGAACGCTTTGTGATCTTAGAAGAAATTCGCCGTTCTGAGGATAACCCCGGTCGGCGTTCTTTCCGTCAGTCGATGGAAATTGCTTTTGAATATCTTCCCTATCGTCGTCCCGTCTTGGGGCCAGCATCGGTGATTGAGCAGTTACAAGCTCAACAAATGCGAGATTTTCATAGCACTTGGTATCAGCCCCACTCCATGACAGTTGCGGTGGTCGGAAATTTACCCGTTGATACTTTAATTCAAACCGTAGAACAAGCGGTTGCTTCTGTTTATCCCACCGCTTCGATGAATTCTGTCCCTCCTCAACGACAACAATGGACACCTGAAGTGAGTTTTCAGGACATCGTGCGTCAAGAAATTATCGATGATACCCTGCAACAAGCTCGATTATTGATGCTGTGGCGTGTTCCGGGTTTAGAAGAACTCTCCAAGACCTATCCTTTAGATGTTTTAGCTTATATTTTAGGCCAAGGGAGAACGGCCCGACTTTTCCAAGATTTACGGGAAAATCGCGGGTTAGTTTCCTCGATTTCTGCGAGTAATATGACTCAGCATTTGCAAGGAGTTTTCTATATTTCAGCCCGTTTACCCCTAGAAAATGTGGCTGAGGTGGAGGCGATTATCTGCGATCATCTTCGTCAATTGCAAAGTGAACCGATTACGGAAGAGGAAATGGCAAAAGTCAGAACCCAAGTGGCGAATCGGTTTATCTTTAGCAACGAAACCCCTAGCGATCGCGCGGGTCTGTATGGATATTATCAATCCTTAGTGGGGGATTTAAGCGCGGGCTTACATTATCCGAATCGAATTCAAGCCTTAAATTCAGAACAAATTCAGCAAGCGGCACAACAGTATTTATCTCCGAACGCTTATGGAATCGTGATCCTGAAACCTGCCGTTGACAATTGCAATCAAAATTGAGGGTAAGGATGACACTTCGAGTGCTAAATTCTCCCCGAAAGTCAGTAAAATTGTCCTGAGAACTTTGATGTTGATGATACATGAGTCATTAATGAGAACCAGCCCCTATGAAACTACAGGATTTTCTCGGTAAAAATACTCGATATGATATTAAAGCCATTGCTGAAGATGATGACCTGAGTCGTCAGATTCAAACTCAACTCATTGGGTTAGGTTTGCTTGATCCTCCAGTCGATGGTATTTTTGGCCCGAAATCAACGGCTGCATTACATCAATTTCAAAAGTTGATGGAGTGTGGTGAAGCGGGTTATTTAGGTGCGATTACTGCGAAAAAGTTAATCGAAACAAAACGTGAACAGATTCCCGTTACCAGCCCAATCTTGAAAACCCTTAAAAGTACCGTTTTTAAGGTTAAACCGATTGCTTCTTCTCAACTCAATGACTCAGAAAAATTTTCCATTCCTGGTGGAAAAGAATTTGCCGTTTTAGCCTATGACCCGATTCGGGGACATTTACGAGTTGCTTTACGAAGTGAGTCCTTTGGAGGCTATTCAGTTTTATATATTTGGGGAGAACACGCTCAAATTTCTGAAAATGGAAAACAGGTTTATCCTAAACCCATTCCGACCAGTTATCGTCTCAATGTTCCCTATAAATCTCAATTAGATAACTGGTTTAATCCAACCGGATCATGCAATGTGACTTCTTTGGCGATGTGTTTGGAATATTTCAAAGCTCGTCGTAAAACCAGTTCGGGTCAATTAGAAGATGAACTGTATGAATATGCGATTAATAAAGGCTACAGTCGTCATAATCCCTATGATTTAGCCCGCATTGTTCGAGACTATGGTTGTCAGGATTATTTTAGTGAAAATGCCACCATTGATGATGTCAAAGATTGGATTGCTGCTGGAAATCCGGCTGTTATTCACGGGTATTTTACCTCCTTTGGTCATATCATCACTGTAGTGGGTTATGACGAATTTGGGTTTATTGTTCATGACCCCTATGGGGAATGGTTTTCCTCTGGTTATCGCACCGATTTGAGTGGATCTTATTTACATTATTCCTATCGCTTGATCACGCGAGTTTGCATCCCTGACGGTAGTTTTTGGGTGCATTTTATTTCTAAGTAACTGTTAGGAATACCCCAAAATATTAAATTTAGGGCGAGTTCTCATCGTCCTAAATTTGGTTTACATTTTCATGCTTAAATCAAGCCAAGTTGAACGGGTAATGGGGGCACTGCTTGAAATATAATCAACTCCAGTTTCTGCAACGGAACGAATGGTTTCTAAGGTGATATTTCCCGATGCTTCTATTTTAATTCGAGAATTATTCTG
>NZ_JBJUDF010000083.1:0-5532 GCF_046067725.1 Planktothrix sp. | reverse complement strand
ATATCTCCTGTGGTAGAAACCCAGGCTAATAATGTAGCTAAAACAGGGGTACTACAGGGAGAAGCCACTAACCCAAAGGTTAAACCTAATAAATAGGATTTCAAGCTATGGGGAATCTGTTTCGGTATCCATTCGATGGTGTCAAAAGCTGGGAGTTGCAGAGGTAATGCTTCTAATAAATTCAACCCCATTAAAATTGCAATGACACTCACAATAATAGGCCAACCTAAGCCAATTTGACCATAAACTTGTCCAACAAAAGATGCCAGAATTCCTAACCCGGCTAAGGTGGTGGCGAGCCCCAAGGAAAACCAGATGGATTGAATAGCGGCTTGTTGTCGATTTTGCGTTTCATAACCTCCAATATAACCAATGGTTATGGGTAGCATTGACAGCATACAAGGAGTCAAACTGGTTAACAAACCTGCCATCAAAATAACAACAATACTCACCCAACTGATTTGGGTTAATTGGGTTTGAACCAGTTGATTTGCCAATTGCGCCAGTTCATACAATTTGAGTTGTAGGGTTTCTAGCATGGAATGAGGTTAGGAAGTAGTTTCTTTTAAGATTATAACTGATTTTGACTAAAAATCATGACTTATCTTAGTGACTCAGGGGCATACAAAAATCAGGTTCATAACTGAACTTATATTTAGGTTACTAAGCTTAAAACAGAAGCCAGGTTTTGGGATTTTTTGTATAATTGATATCAGAGATTAAATTGATCATCAATATTAGGAAGTTTATTATGCTGAATTGGCAGTGTTTTTCACTCTTGTTTTTATTCGGGTTAATCGCTTGTCAACACAATAGCGATCGCACCTTAACAAATCCCCCCATTTCCAATCCTAAATCAACCGCTATTTCAGCGACTCCCAAAGCAGAAAAATCCATTTTAACTAAACCTTTATCTCCTCAACCGATTCAGATTACTTTAGAAAATTTACCTCAACCCTTTGATAGTAATAGTGCTTCTAAACCTCCTCAAGTGATTCCCATTCCTGATCATCCTGTTTTAAATGTTCCCTCTGGATTTAAAGTGAATGTATTTGCTGAAAACTTGGATCATCCCCGTTGGTTAGCTTTAACTCCCAATGGCGATGTATTAGTAACCGAAACGAAACAAAACCGAATTCGGTTATTAAAAGATATGAATCAAGATGGAATTGCTGATACTATTACAACCTTTGCGAATAACGAAAATAAGTTAAATATTCCCTTTGGTATGGCATTTTTACCCGGTTATTTTTTCTTAGGAAATACCAATGAAATCAGACGTTATTCTTATAATAATCAAGATCAAATCATCGGAACTGGAGAAAAAATAGCAACGTTACCCGGTGGGGGTTATAACCAACATTGGACACGAAATGTTGTCGTTTCTCCTGATAACCAAAACCTGTATGTTTCTATCGGATCAGAAACGAATGTGAGTGAAGAAAACCTTCCGAGAGCTTCGGTTCAAGTCATGAGTTTAGATGGATTAAATCAAGAAACTTTTGCCTTTGGACTGAGAAATCCTGTGGGGTTAGATTTTCATCCCCAAACCCAAGAATTGTATACAACCGTCAATGAACGAGATGGGTTAGGAGATGATTTAGTTCCTGATTATTTAACTCGCATTCGTCAAGGTGAATTTTATGGATGGCCTTATAGTTATTTGACCCCCAATCATCTTGATCCACGTCACGTTCAAAAGGGTCAAAGTATTCGACCAGATTTAGTTCAAAAAACCTTAAAACCTGATATTCTGTTTCAAGCCCATTCTGCTCCGTTAGGATTACAATTTTATGATGGTAATAGTTTTCCTGAAAAATATAAAAATGGAGCTTTTGTTGCCTTCCGCGGCAGTTGGAATCGCAACGCTGGAACCGGATATAAATTAGTATTTATTCCCTTTAAAAAAGGTCGCCCCCAGGGCTATTATGAAGAATTTTTAACCGGATTTTTAATTAATCCTTCTATTCCTGAAACTTGGGGTCGTCCGGTAGGGTTGTTGGTGTTACCCGATGGAAGTTTAATTTTTACAGAAGAAAGTAATGGCCGTATTTACCGGGTGCAATATTCCCCCTAAATCAATTTTTTTTAACATTATCCTTGAGCATTAAAAAGCTGTGTTATTATCGGTTCGACCCTACTATCTCTTCACCCCTATTCCTGCAATGAGTTACTGTGTAACGGTAGGATGTTCTCATCCAGAAAATCCTGATTCTGCCGAATATTGTCAAGGGTGTGGTCAATTTCTACTCCTGCAAAACCGTTATCGTGCGATCAAACCTCTGAGTCAAGGCGGTTTTGGCAGAACGTTTTTAGCCATTGATCAACAAATTCCCTCCCATCCTTATTGTGTGATTAAACAATTTTTATTTCAATATGAAAACCCCAAGGAATATGAAACCGCCTCGAATTTATTTCGTCAAGAAGCGGTGCGTTTAGATCAATTAGGCAAACACCCTCAAATTCCTCAACTTTTAGCTTATTTTGAACAAAATCAACAATTGTTTATTGTGCAAGAATATATTGAGGGAATAACATTGTCTGATGAATTGGAAAACCAGGGATTATTTAATGAGAAAAAAATTTGGCAAGTTTTAGAACAAATTCTTCCCGTTTTAAAATTTATTCATGAACAAAGTATTATTCACCGAGATATTAAACCCGCAAATTTGATGCGACGTTGTTCTCTTATTTTTGCAGAGAAAAATCAGCTAAATAAAGTTAGCCAAGATATCGATCAAGGTGATATTGTTTTGATTGATTTTGGTGTTTCTAAGCTGTTAACAGGAACAGCATTACTCCATAGCGGAACTATTATCGGAACACCGGAATTTATGGCTCCTGAACAAACCAGAGGAAATGTTTATCCCGCTAGTGATTTATATAGTTTAGGGTTAACTTGTTTATATTTAATAACCGGAATTTCACCGGGTCAATTATATGATGAGCATCATAATCAATGGAATTGGCGAAGTTATTTAACACCGAAACAAAGAATCAGCGATCGCTTAGAAATAGTCTTAAACCGATTAACGGCATTTCCTCTCAATGAACGTTATAAATCCGCCGAAGAAGCTTTAAACTTTATTAAATCGTCAGATCTGTCTTTAAATACAGTTGTTAAACCGTCTATTGCAGTTCCAAAAACACCTCCCAAAGTTTCCCCGACTGTTGAGAAAGTGGTTGCTAAATCTCCTAATTTATTAGATCGAATTAAACAAAATTTAGGTTATCAACCCTTAAACGATCCTTTAAAATCGGCGGTGGGTGCTGATTATACAAAATTGCAAACTCTTCTGGCTCAAAAACGCTGGAAACAAGCCGATCAAGAAACCTGGAGTTTGTTATGTGAAGCCTTGAAAAAATCAAAAAAAACCTACATACACGCCAAAGATTTAGAAAATTTGCCTTGTGAAGATTTAAAAACCATTAATCATCTCTGGGTTAAATATAGTAATGGACGATTTGGCTTTACAGTTCAAAATCAAATTTATCAAGAATCTGAAAGAGATTATGGAAAATTTTGTAACCAAGTCGGATGGCTAACTTATAATCCCCATGATCCCGATCAAGGAATTGAATATAAAATTTCCGCACCCGTTGGGCATTTACCCACTCGAAATTGGATTATTTCTACGGGGAAATGGTGGCAACATTTAGAAATTTTACATCAAAAATTAATCCGTTGTGGGATTAATTAATTCTGGGTTAATCTGATCATCTTCTGAAATTAATTCTCCTGTTCCTTCACAGAAAAAACAGGTTTCTTCCCGTTGAATTTCTCCTGAACAATCTCTAATTTCAATATAACCTTTTCCCTCACAGTGGGGACAGATGGGATGGTGGATTTTGTTTGTTTTCATGATCAAATTAAGATGGGAAAGACTAATACTAAATCTGAGGGTCAAAACCGATTAACAATTGTCATCCTGAAGGTCGCGAAGCGACATGAAGGATCTCTGATGATTAGGCGAGAACACCGTGAGATTCTTCCCATTTCTCAGAATAACACGAGGAGTATGACTCATTTAATGTTCAATTCCTACGGTTGGTAAAGAATCAAGTTGAGTCACTTTTTCCGGGCTAGATTTTAAGGGGGTTTGATTTAAACCATCAAAAATATAACGAGAAATCTTAGGAAAAACCTCTTCATTTTTAGCATAAGCTGGATCATCTCCAAATACGGCTAAAATGTAAATGGCTTTATCGTTTAAAGTTCTGACAAAAGCTACTTCTTGACGGGAACGACTGGTATAACCGACTTTAGATCCATAGTAAATATCCAAGGGTAAAGACTCTCCTAAAAACCCTTCAATGGGGTTTGCATCAATATTTCTCCAAGCTTTAGGGTTTAAATCACGAGTTAATAAATAAGCCATTTTGGTACTTGCTAAAGGAGAAATCGCTTGTTTGGTATAAATGTCATACATTAATCGTGCGGTTTGGTCTGTGGTGACGAGATTTCCTTTAGAATAGGGGGGATTTTCTCTGAGTTGTAAATCTCGACCGATGGGTGCTTCTCCAACTCCTGTGATCGGATAATTTTTAGTCGTTAAATTAATTCCAGTAAACCCGGATTGATCAAAAAATCGATTAACTTGACTACGTTTTTCAATCCATTTTTTTAATTCTGTTGGTTCTAAATTTGTTCCAGATTCAGTTTGTGTAATCGCATCAACAATGCGACTGGCAGAATCATTATCAGAAATTCGCATCATCTGGGATAAATCCGTATAAAAAGGAGATTCTTTGGGAATATATCCTTTTTCTGCATAGCCGAAAAATGCCACCATCCAATATAATTTGGCAACACTAGCCGGGAATCTGAGAATTGTATGATTATATCCAGCAATCCTATGATTGTTAGGGTTACTGACATCAATTAAGCTAATCGATAAAGACTCGGTGGGTAATCCTTGGGTTTTGCCAATCTCAACTGCCCCATCGACTAAGGTTTGTAAGTCTTTACTGGGGGTTAAATTCGGCGGAGTTTTAACATTATAAACCACCGTTTTAGGATCATGGGTAACTGCGGCAGAAACCGTAACATTTGGGGTTTTAGATTGAGGTTTTGAGGAGGGTAAAATCAGTTGAATGACGGCTCCAACTGTCCAAGTTACGGTTAAGAAGAGAGCCATTAAAAATAGAATTCGAGAATATTTTAATCGAGCTAATGAATCAGGTTTAGTTCTAACTTTATCCCTTAAAGAATAACCTCGAACCGAAGAACGTCGAACAGACCGACGGCGTTGGGTAATAGAAGCCATATTGAAGAAAATAGGAAAATAAAATATAGGATAGCAGTTGTTTGTTAATTGTTGACGGATAGCGAGTCGTTTAATTATCTATCGGGTAATGTTAAAGCGAGTTGATAGATTTGGCGACGGGGAAGACTGGTAGCTGCGGCAAGTTGACGACTGGCTTCTGAACGAGAAATCCCCTGCTGGAGAAGGCGTTCGAGTTCGGCTTTGAGTTGCTCTTCCGTCAGAGGAGTTGGGGACTCGCTGGCGCCTGCAATCACCAAGGTGAGTT
>NZ_JBJUDF010000082.1:0-33807 GCF_046067725.1 Planktothrix sp. | reverse complement strand
GCACAAATTCCTGAAATTGGAAATGTCAGTTATAGTATTGATTTACTGGATATTTATAGTGTCAGCTTTGGAAAACATATCAATCCCGAAGTGTTACGCTACAGTAATGCGAAAGTTGTCATTGATTATGTTTATGCCGTTTCTGGAGCAATTTTACCGCAACTTTTAGCCAAATTTGGCTGTGATGCAGTGGTGTTAAATGCTAGTTTAAATCATACCGCTTTATCGGTTCCTGAACGGGAAAATTTACTGGATCAATTAGGGCGAGTTGTTGAAGCATTACGGGCTAATTTTGGAGCTCAAGTGTATGCCAATGGCGAACAATTTATGTTAGTGGATGAAACCGGAAGCCCCATTCGCGGAGAAACTTTAACGTCTTTAATGGTGAATATGGTGTTAACTTCCCATCCCCGCAGTACCGTTGTCGTTCCGGTCAATACCTCTGCTGCTATTGAACAAATTGCTCGGCGCTATGATGCTAAAGTCATTCGCACCAAAGCCAACCCAACGGCTTTAATGGAAGCTTGTCATCGCAACCCAAATGTGGTGTTAGGGGGAAGTGGAGACATGGGATTTATTTTTCCCCAATTGCATCCGGGGTTTGATGCCATGTTTTCTATTGCTAAAATTATAGAAATGTTAACCACCCAAGAGCGATCACTAACCCAAGTAAGGGCAGATTTACCCCATGTGGTTCATCGTCGCTATACTGTGCGTTGTCCCTGGACAATTAAAGGAGCTTTAATGCGGCATTTAGTGGAAACCCATTCTCCAGAAAACTTGGAATTAATTGATGGGGTCAAGTTAATTAATTATCAAGATGATAACTGGGTGTTGATTTTACCCGATGCGGGAGAACCTTTAGTCCACATTTTTGCTAATAGCGTTGATCGAGATTGGGTGGATACCACCTTGCGAGAATATCGCAATTTAGTCCATGATTTTGTGAATCAATCTCAAGGGATGAATTTTTCAGAAGATCTGTAAATTGAGTCCCTAAAAATGGCATGATGAAAAAAGAATCAACGCCCTTGGCTGGTTGAACTTTGTACTTGCATTAATGGCTTGAACCCATGAACAGTATTATTTTGATGGCGGAGATTATTGAAGATCCGCAACTGCGTTACACCTCCGATAGCCAACTCGCCCTAACAGAAATGTTAGTTCAGTTTCCAGGGCTGCGGGATGTCGATCCGCCTTCCACATTAAGAGTCATCGCTTGGGGAAATTTTGCCCAAGAAGTTCATGAAAAATATCATCACGGCGATCAAATCATCATCGAAGGTCGTTTAGGGATGAATATGATTGAGCGAAAAGAAGGGTTTAAAGAAAAACGGGCAGAATTAACCGCTCAACGGATCTATCCGGTACAAATGGAACTCAAAACCCAATCTCAACCTTCTGATACCGCCACCACCCCGAATAAAGTTGTTCCGTTAGGTTCCCGTCGCCCCAGCACTCCTCCCCCAAGTTCCGAAGAACCCCTAGAGTCCCGTCGCCCCCCCGCCAGTCCCGCACCGAGTCGAGTCACTCCCCCCAGTGAACCTGATAACCCTGATTATGATCCGATTCCATTTTAACTTTAGGATTAGAAGATTCTTGGAAATAATTATTGACAGATTTTTGATCGGTGAACAATAACTGTAGGGGTTGGGTCTTCCAACACCTACAATAAAATATTACGACCTATTAAGAGGTGCTATAATAATTTTAAATTCCTATTCGGGATCATATAACAATTAAAATCATGTCGGAAACCATTAAACTCGATCAATTTCTAAAATTTTGTGGTGAAGTTTCTACCGGAGGACAAGCAAAAGTGATGATTCAATCCGGTCAAGTTCAAGTCAATGGAGAAATTGAAACCCGACGCGGACGAAAATTAGTCACCGGGGATCGAGTCTTGATTGCTGGAAAAACCTTAACGGTTAATTTAGAGGAGGGATAACATCATTTCTCCGTTCGGCATAATCGTACTACAAATAATAGCATCAGTTTCATTAAACCCGATGGAATCTGTTAAATTAGCATCGGTTAAATTAGAAGCTTTAAAATTGGCTTTTTCCAAATCTGTATCCCGTAAATCTGCCCCGACTAACCAAGCATTTTCTAAATTACATTGGTAGAGATTGGCGTTACTTAAATTGACTTGATAAAGATTAGTATAGCTTAAATTGGCTTGGGTTAAATTGGCTCCAGTGAGATTAGCATGGGAGAGATTGGCTCCCATCATTTGTACAGCATATAAACTCGCTTGTTCTAAAATAGCAGAGCTTAAATTAGCCCCCATTAAGTTAGCACCTCGTAAGGAAGAACGACTCAAATTTGTACCCCTGAGATTAGCTCCACTGAAGTCAGCCCCAATAAAGACCAATTTAGTCAGATCAAAATTTTGCAAATCTGCCCCCCTTAAATCCACTTCTTTAAAATTCCATTCTCCAGTGGCTTTTCGTTGCAGTAATTCCCAACCATCCATAAGATTAAGCCTAAACCCCATACTATTAATAGCATCAGATGTCCGTTTAAGGAAAAGCTCAGATGAAATCAACCGTTCTGCAAGAGATTGATCAAAAGTTTCACCTCGTTCTGCTAACAGCCCGACTTCTGCTACAAAATAGTGCTGCAACAGAACGAGTTTATCGGGTCACTCATCAATTAGCTGATAGCTTAGGAATTGAAGCTCGGTTATTAGTGTCTTATGAAGCGATTACATTAACAACAAAAATTTATAATCAATTTTATTCGCGCATTAGTACCCCCATTCCTACGATTAAAATTAATATGATGGTGATGACTCAAGTGATGCGCTTAGTGGATGATATTCAACAAGGACATAAAACCTTAGAACAAGTTACAGATGAATTAGAATTAATTAATCATCATGCTCCTCATCACTATTCTCCCTGGTTTTTAGTCTTAATGCTGGGATTAGCTGGGGGAAGTTTAGCTAAAATTTTTAATGGAGATTGGGCTACTTTTTTCATGGTGAGTTTGGCAACAGCGTTAGGATTAATCTTAAGGCTGGAATTAGGAAAACGCAAGTTTAATGGGTTCATCAGCACCTTTTTTGCAGCGTTTTTAGGGGGTTGTATTGCAGGAATTGGAATTAAGCTGGGTTGGACAGCAACGCCAGAACCTTGTTTATTAGTTCCTTCTATGATGTTAGTTCCAGGGGTTCATTTAATTAATGCTGTTTTAGATATGGTTTATAACCACCAAATTACAGGAATTGCCCGCCTAAATTTTAGTTTAGTTATGTTGATTTCTATTTTATTTGGTTTATTATTATCAGGAAATTTGCTGAATATTCCGGTTGCTGTCACTCCGATTCATCCTCCCCAATTGCAACAGCCTGAAAATATTTTATTGGCGGGAATTGTAGCCGCAGGATTTGCAATATTATTTAATGTTCCTAAAGGGATTATTTGGGCTTGTATGCTTTGTGGAATGGCCGGTTATGGAATGCGAATTCTTTCAATTAATCTAGGGTTAGGAATTATTTGGGGCAATCTTTTTGCTTCTATTATTGTCGGATTAATGACGGTTTATTTATCTCGACGCTTTAAAGTTCCTTCGGCTGCGATCGCATTTGGAGCAGTGGTGGGTATGATCCCTGGAATTTTTGTATTTCGAGCCGGAAGCGGTTTAATTTTAATTATGCAATTAGGGATGAACGCTAATCTTTCTTTAATTACTAATACAATTATTATGGCAGGAACAGCATTATTAATGACATTAGCAATTCCCGTTGGATTAGCCTTACCTAATTTATTATTCTTTAGATCAGAGGATTAGAAATCAATCATCTTTAATATCAACTCAAAAAAGCTTATTGCGTCCTCCTCCCTATTGTATATCCCCTATTTTCTATTTTAATGTTACACTAAGATAAGCTTAAATTTTATAATCCTTAAGGTTATGAAAAATAAAAAAATTTTACTCCTAATGATGAGTTCTGTAATTTTAGGGATCTGGATTTCAGGAGTATTTACATCGGGAATTTTTAGGGCTGATGAAGTGTTTATTAATAAAATGTGTCAGCAACAACAGAACTTACCACAAATTGAACGGTTTTCTGTATTTTATCAAGCTGAATTTAACACTCAAAATCAAATCTATTGGTTTTATGCGGGTCGATATCAAGATGGAGGTGTGATCTTCTGTGTTTCTGAACCGGATTTTAACCAAGCTGGGGAATTAAACGCTCAAGAACTACAATTTCAGTTTATCGAAAACATTCAACAAGATTCTACAAACCCTGCTAATTTTATGATTACAGTCGCTGAAGGAAATGGGAGAAATGTACCGTTGGTTAACTATAAATTAGAGTTATCTAATCCTAACCAACCGATATTAACTCGTTTAGGTCAAATCTAACCTTAAAAAATATTGATTAAAAATAGAGCATTTCAATAGAATTGCTATAATTGTTATATTGAAGCTGGGAGATCAATTATGGGATTAATCGATGGTTTGTTAGGTAACGCTTCTGAAATCGATCCAGTAAAACTTCAAAACGAACTGGCGAAACTTCTCGCTGATGGTGAATCTATAGACAGAGCTTATCAGTTAATTCGGGATTTAATTGTATTCACAAATAAACGATTAATCTTGATTGATAAACAAGGAATTACTGGAAAAAAAATAGAATATCACTCGATTCCTTATCGCAGTATTATTCATTTTACCATTGAAACATCAGGACACTTTGACCTGGATGCAGAATTAAAAATCTGGATATCAGGAAGTTCTACACCCATTCAAAGGGAGTTTAATAGAAGACTCAATATCTATGAAGTTCAAAGCGTATTAGCATTTTATGTCCTGAAGTAAACTGTCATATTCTATGGTAAGGGTTGGGAAACCCAACCCTCTGAATAAACGAGTCAAAAGTTAGTTTAATTCACTTTTTATTAAAACAAATAAACTCCCATCTCCTCCTCGACCAATACGGAAATTTTCATCAAGGTAAGTAATCTCTAAACTAGGAATGCGACCCACTGGATTTCGGGCGGGAACAACGCGGGCGGGTTCTAATTGAGGAGTCTTAACCCCTAAAATATTAGAAATAGCAATATAACGCTGTTGAAAGAAAACGTTAATACGGTTATTAGGTAATTTATTATCATCAATAACAGGTTCAAAGGTAGCCGTAACTTTAACAGAACCAGAAATCAATCCTAATGGATGTCTAACAAAAGCTTGATTAAAAAATTGTCGAGACTCTACATCAATAATTTGATAGATTTTTCCAACTTTTAACCCTAAAGGAAGTGACGCTAAATTCAGAATTTCCCTAGCTGTAGAATAAAGGAGTAACCAAGTTCCATTTAATAACAAAGGTTTATACAGTAAGGGTCGATAGTTAGGATTTTGAGCTTCTAGCTGCACCACCATCCTTTCAATTTCTTCAGCGAGATTGGGTTTAATTTTAATATTGGTGACAGGAGCACCATTGAATCCTCCCAGTTGAGCTTGAACCGCCTGAATTTTAGCGATTAATTGTTGTTTTAAGTTGGTTTCAGTCAGCATCATGAGTTTCTAATAAACAGAAGCAGGGATTCCCTTATTATAAGCGATCGCTTTATACCTTAAAAACCCGGTCACGTTGGCGAAACCGGGTATCTGAAGGTTCTAAAATCCTAATTAATTTAGTGAGGAGTTTTTTGTAATTCGGGGCGTTCCTCGGCTACAATTGCTCCCTGAACAGGACACACTTGCAGACAAATTCCGCAGTCAATACAGGTAGAAAAATCAATCCAATACCAATCAGTTCCTTTAACATTTTTTCCAGGGCCTTCATGAATACAAGCAACGGGACAAGCGCCGACACAATCGGCGACACCTTCACAAACATCTGTAACAATAGTATGGGGCATGGTTCGTGTTCTCCGACTTAAAAATAGGACGGTTAATTCTTTTTAATTGTTAACGATAACTCAAGGAATTTGCAAGGGATAAAAATCATAGATGGGGTGAAACTATTCTCCTCAAATTGATCAGAAATTCAGAACAATTCACCCACTCTAGGTTATAAAATTTCCTCAATCTTAGCGTTACCGTTAATATCAACCCAAGCCATTTGACGAATGCCTCGACGACGAGCATAGTCGCGGATATCTTCGGGAGTTTCTCGACGTCCTAACTCCACTTCTACCCGAACTAAATCACTAGATTCCCTTAACTGAGTCGCATAGGCAAAGGTAGCTGCATCGGCTTCTGAGGTTTGGGGAACCACTAACCAATCAATATTAGGGGTTTGACGCGGAAGTTCACCCCGTCCTAATAACACTTGATGCAACTCTTCAATATTCAAAGAAAACCCAATTCCCGGTTCCGTTTTTCCTTGGGGATGATACAGACCGAGAAGTTGGTCATAACGTCCCCCCTGACCTAATATTCTGGCTCCCGATGCGGTATCACTAACGGCAATAAACACAATTCCGGTATAATAATCAAAGGTTTGAAGTAAACTTAAATCCAGGGTAATTGTTGGTTGAATCTCCGATTTTTCCCAACATTTTTGTAATAATTCTATGAAGGATTTAAGATTATTAACGGCTTGTCGTTGGGAAGCATCTAAATCCAGTTGAGACACTTGGGATAATACGGTTTCTGGACGACCCCGTAAATCAAATAATAATAAGGCTCGATCTCGAAGTTCTGAAGAAAGAGATAAGGATTCTAAACCAATTCGATCTAAATTGGCGATCGCCGTTCTCACTTTTTCCCGTTGTTTAGAAGGAAAAGGGGATAATAACGATTGAGTTAAACCCGCTTCTCCTAGAATTAAATCAGTATTATTGAACCCTAAAGTTTGCAGACAGTCGCGCAATAATAACAGAATTTCTGAATCAGCCCGTAACCCGCCAGCACCCAACAGTTCAACACCCGCTTGATAAAACTCTAACTGTTGTCCTTGATCATTCGCCTGACCTTTACGGAACACATTGGCATTGTAATAAAGGCGTTGGGGCCAAAATTGTAGATTCCCCATGCGAGTCACCGCCGCACGAGCAATGGAGGCGGTTAATTCAGGGCGCAGTCCTAACCCTTGATTTTCAGCATCTTGGAGTTGAATCACGGTTGAGGGTTGTACCGCACCTCCAGCCGTTAGCGTGTCCAACCGTTCCAACGTCGAGGTAATAATCCGATGATAGCCCCAACGGTGAAACACCTCTTGTAAGCGTCGTTCAATCCAAATTTTTTGGGTAACATCGAGGGGAAGTAAATCTCGCGCACCCGACGGGGGTTGATAAACCATACGTTCAGTAACAATTAACAAGGTAGGGAGGAGGAGCAGGGGGAGCAGGGGAGCAGGGGGAGCAGGGGAGGAATGATTAACTCTTGGCACCCGAAACCCGAAACCTGGCACCCGAAACCTGACATTTCGTAACCTGTTTGTCCCCGCAGGAAATTAGCATGAAAAATTTAGTTACAAATTGAGTAACTTGTAACTTTCCTTACAATACAGCATTCTGTATCCAGTTTGGGGAAGGAGCCAGTCAAGATCGGTTTATAAAAACGAACGAACAACACCGTTTAACGTTAGATTTAAGGGTGTTCCCAACGCTTTAAATTTCCATTGTCCATTTTCTGGGGAAAGTTCGCCAAGCAGCATAGAAATTTGTCCAGAGTAGGTAGCTTCACCGGAAAGACTATAACGGGCGATTTCTTTACCTTTTGCATCAATGGCGCGAACAAAGGCATTATTTACCAGTCCAAAGTGTTGTTTACGCTCTTCTGCATGGTAAATATTGACCCCTAAAATAATACGTTGATAAGCTGAAGGAAGGGTTTTGAATTCAATAATAATTCGTTCATCATCTCCCGAACCTTGACCTGTGAGATTATCTCCTGAATGAACAACAGTATTATTTTTTGTGGCTAAATGTCCGAAATAAACCACATCTTCTTGGTAATTTTTTAATTTGCCTTGAGCATCTAATAATAAAGCAAATCCATCTAAATCAAAATCCGCACCGCCGCCTATTAATCCTCCGAATACTCCTTTTTTCGCAACATCCCATCCTAACCCCATAACCACCCTTGATAAATCATATTCGTTTTTATCAAGAATAATGCTTTGACCTTTTTTTAAGTTAATTGCCATGATTAAAATTCCCCCAAATTAATCAAAGATATTTATCGACAAAACTTTGTAACCCGGAATTATAACCTTGTCCCACCGCTTGAAATCTCCATTCCCCATTTTTTAAATATAATCTCCCAAATTCTACTGCTGTTTCCCGTGAAAAGTCTTCTTCTAAATCATATTTAGTCACTTCTGCTTGGGTTTCATCATCGTAAATTCTCATATAAGAATTTCGGATTTGCCCAAAGTTTTGCCGCCGTTGATCTGCATCATGAATTGTCACCACAAAAATTAATTCTTGAATTTCAGGATGAATTTTTGTTAAATCAACAATAATCGTTTCATCATCTCCGCTTCCTTCTCCGGTACGGCTATCTCCTAAATGTTTGACCGCTTGATCAGGAGAAATTAAGTTATTATAAAATACGAAATATTCATCAACGGGAATTTTACCATCTGCCCCCAACATAAACACAGAAGCATCTAAATCAAACGCACTTCCGGTATCACTGGCGTTGACATCCCATCCTAAACCAATCGAGGCTCGTTTTAACCCTGGTGCTTCTTTCGATAAACTAATTCTTTCCCCTTTCCTAATATTAATTGACATGGTGAATAAACTCCTAAATTGTAATAAAACAGATACATTTTTTAACGATTAATAGTGATGAGTAACCATCAACTGTTAACCGTTAATCGTTTTAAGTATATTGTTGAACAAAGGCTTCTAAACCTGAGTTATATCCTTGTCCAACGGCTTGAAATCGCCATTCGCCATCTTTGCGGTAGAGGCGACCCATTTCAATTGAAGTTTCTCTGGAGAAATCCTCTTCTAAATCATAGCGAGTAATTTCAGAATCGTTTTCATTGTTATAAATGCGGATATAAGAATTCCGAACTTGTCCAAAATTTTGCCGTCTGGTTTCTGCTTCATAAATAGTGACGACAAAGACAATTTCTTGAATACTAGAATCAACGGAATTTAACTCAACTAAAATCGTCTCATCATCCCCACCGCCTTCTCCGGTGCGATCATCTCCCAAGGATTCTACAGAACCATCAGGAGATTTTAAATTATTGTAAAATACGAAATATTTTTCGGTCGGAATTTTACCATTACCACCCAACATAAAAACCGACACATCTAAATCAAAAGCGGCTCCAGTATCGGAAGCATTAATATCCCATCCTAATCCAACTCCGGCTTTTTTTAAACCCGGTGCTTCTTTGGATAAACTAATCCGTTCCCCTTTTGTTAAATTAATTGTCATGGCGGTTAATTGATTTCCTGTAAACACCTTTACTCATATTCTACAATTTCTCCCTTCATTATTCCGCAGAATCAACTAGGTGTTTTTGATACTCGGCTTCTGTGATTAACTCCTGGGTACTTTCGACCCGATCTAAAAATACAATTCCATCGAGATGATCAAGCTCGTGTTGAAAAATTCGAGCGACAAAACTTGTTAATTCCTGATGACAAATTTTTCCTTCTCGACTGGTATATTCAACTTCAATCGTTTGATAACGAGGAACTAACCCACGAATTCCAGGGACACTTAAACAACCTTCCCAATCTTTAACAATTTGGGGAGAATGACTGATAATTTTAGGGTTAATCATGGCGGTGGGTTCCATTAAAGGTGCGTTGGGATAGCGCAATGTGGGACGAGAAGCAATAATAAATAAGCGATCGCTCATTCCCACTTGAGGGGCAGCAATTCCGACTCCATTGGCTTGAGAAGCGGTTACAATTAAATTATCAATTAAAGTTTGAATGGGCTCCTCCCAAATATTTTCAATGGGATGAGCATAACTCCGTAAAACCGGGTTTCCTAATTCACAAATTGATAAAATTTCACTCATTTGATTAATTGTTAACTGTTAACAACTATAGCAATCCTATTTGATTTGTGGTAGGGGCAATTCATGAATTTCCCCTACGAATTAACCTTGAATTTGTTCCGGTAGATTTCCGGTTTTAACTTCTAACGTTAGGGGTTGTCCTTTACGGTTTAAATCTACTTTCATCGGTGTTCCTACATTTTGATTTTGAACCAACTCTTGAACGGCATCGGATTTAGTAATCGGTTGATCATTGACTTTTACAATAATATCTCCGGGTTTTAATCCTGCTTTCATGGCGGGGGAACCTGGAACGACACGAACAATTAAAACCCCCTTATCTTCAGTAATCGTAAATTCTAAATCAGGGCTTTCTTGTAATTCTTGCAGTAATTCTGGGGAGAGAGTCACCATTTCAATCCCTAAATAAGCGTGTTCAGCACGTCCGGTTGTTGCTAATTGTTGAGCAATTTGTTGAGCTTTATTAATCGGAATGGCAAACCCTAAACCTTGAGCACCACTAATAATAGCGGTATTCATTCCGATGACTTCTCCTCTAGCATTGAGCAGCGGCCCTCCTGAATTTCCAGGGTTAATAGCAGCATCGGTTTGAATAAAACCAATGCGTTTATCGGGAACACCCACATCACTACTCGAACGTCCTGTAGCGCTAATAATTCCCACCGTCACTGAGTTATCTAATCCTAATGGATTACCAATCGCAATTGCCCATTCTCCAGGGGATAATACTTCAGAATCTCCTATTTTTACACTGGGCAAATTATCGGCATTAATTTTAATCACCGCAACATCGGTTACCGAATCCGATCCTAAGACTTTTCCATCGAAGCGACGACCATCTTTTAACACAACTTGTACTTGTTCAGTGCCCTCCACAACGTGAGAATTGGTCATAATCACGCCATTTGAGGACAAAATAAACCCGGAACCTGTCCCTTGTTCAAGGGGGCCATTAGAACGACGTTGAGGAGGTTCACTCCCAAAAAATTCCTCTGGGAAGCCGTCCCCAAACTGATCAAATCCTCGACGAGCGACTTGACGAGAGGCATTGATCCGAACCACTGCTGGCCCCACTTCGTTGACCGCCTTGACAATAAAGTTAGAATCTACAGGTTTTAAGGCGGCTGCTAAATTGGCTTTTTGACCTAACCAGGCGGTCGGGTTACTTGGAGAATTCTCGTTAGAATTGGCACTAGCCACAGGGGAGGGAGCCACAGGGGTTGACGATGGAACGATTGAAGCTGTACGGTTAGCTAACCAGCGATCGCCCAATAAAGCAACCCCGCCTCCGATTAACAATAAGAAAACAGTACGGAGGGGGTTGTGTTTGCGAATTTCTTTGTCAGATGTAGTCTTCATCGACGGATTTTAAAATATTGATAACATCAGGAGTTTTGAGCTATTTCTTTGAGTTCAGGGGGGGGTTCTAAGCCTCCTATGGATTGGTATTGACTTTGATTGACTCGTTCCTCTATTATTATCGCTTTTCTTCTTAAAGGTTGACACAAGTTGAGAAATCTTAAATTTAGCTTGAGTCGATCTCAGGGCACTGATAGAAACTGTTATCCTTTAGTTTTAACGCTTGGGTTTAGCTATGGAACTCCCAGTCGATCATCTATGGGATCAAGTTCTGGAACGCCTTCAGTTACAATTGGGGCGTCCAACCTTTGATACCTGGATTAAAACGGCCAGGGCTCAGCAACTAGACCACAGAGGTTTAATTATTCGCACCCCCAACCCGTTTTCTTGTAATTGGCTGCAAAAGTATTACCGAGAGTTGATCGCCGATGTTGTACAAGATATCTTGGGTTATCCGGTTGAAATTTATATTACAACTCAAATTAACGAATCGGCATCGGATTCTAGTCCATCGCATTTGGTTTGGCCGTCTCCTGTTGCGTCGCTAGGAACAGAAACTGCTCAAGATTCACCCCCTAAACCTACCAATTTAAACCCTAAATATGTGTTTTCTCGGTTTGTGGTGGGGGCGAATAGTCGTTTGGCTCATGCGGCTTCTTTGGCGGTGGCGGAGTCTCCGGGGCGGGAGTTTAACCCGTTGTTTTTGTGTGGGGGTGTGGGGTTAGGGAAAACCCATTTAATGCAAGCTATTGGTCATTATCGCTTAGAAATTGCACCGTCTTCTAAAGTGTTTTATGTTTCGACGGAAAAGTTTACCAATGATTTAATCACAGCCATTCGTCGAGATAGTATGCAGAGTTTTCGAGAACATTATCGAGAAGCGGATGTTTTATTAGTGGATGATATTCAATTTATTGAAGGGAAAGAATATACTCAAGAGGAGTTTTTTCATACGTTTAATACCCTGCATGAAGCCGGGAAACAAGTGGTTTTAGCCTCTGATCGCCCTCCTCATCAAATTCCTCGATTACAGGAACGGTTATGTTCTCGCTTTTCGATGGGCTTAGTGGCGGATATTCAACCCCCAGATTTAGAAACACGCATGGCAATTTTACAGAAAAAAGCGGAATATGAAAATGTTCATTTACCTCGTGCAGTGATTGAATATATTGCCTCTAACTATCGTTCTAATATTCGGGAATTGGAAGGAGCCTTAATTCGAGCGATCGCTTATTTATCAATTTCGGGTTTAGCAATGACTGTAGAAAATATTGCCCCAGTTTTAACATCACGGGAAAAATTAGAGGAATCTTCCCCGGAAGCGGTTTTGCAAATTGTCGCAGAAATTTATAAAGTTTCGATTGAAGATTTAAAGGGAAACTCTCGACGACGAGAAATTAGTTTAGCCCGTCAAGTGGCAATGTATTTGATGCGACAACACACAGATTTAAGTTTACCTAAAATTGGAGAATTATTTGGCGGAAAAGATCACACCACTGTTATGTATAGTTGTGAAAAAATTTCCCAGTTACGCCTGCGAGATCCTGATTTAGCCCAAACGTTAAGACAACTCAGCGATCAAATTAATTTTAGTAGTCGTTCTCATTAGAACTTAGAGGGAACAGGGAACAGGGAATAGGCAATAGGGCAATAGGCAATAGGCAATAGGAGAGAATAGGGAATAGGGGAAGGTAACGAAAGAATAGAAACCCGACACCTTGATTTCGGTTTGTGGAAAACATTGTGGATAACGCCAAAAAAAGATAAGATCCTGATGATGTCAGGGAATTACCGGGTTAAAGTGTTGCTGTTTTTCACAAGTTTTCCACAGGTTTTCCACAGGTCATCCCCTGAAAATCCTTGCATATCCCATCCAATTTTCAACTCTCAAGGCTGATGAGCTAGGGAAATTCAGCCTATTTTATTGGGATCAAATAGAAGTTGGGTAAGGTATAATCAAACGTTTGGTTCTCTCGTCAACATCAGAAACCGTTGGCGAGAGTTCCGATGGGAACACTGATCAATCTTAAGGTCATTATGAAATTTATTGTTGAGCAGGACAAATTAAGTTCTAATTTATCTTGGGTTTCTAGGGCAATTCCATCTCGTCCTAATCATCCGATTTTATCTAATATTTTAATGGATGTTGATGCAGAAAATCAACGGTTAAATTTAACAGCATTTGATTTAAGTTTAGGCATTCGCGCGAGTATTCCAGCCACCGTTGAGGAGGGAGGAACCTTAACGGTTCCTGCAAAATTATTTAATGATATTGTCTCCCGTTTACCCGGAGGAGAAATCACCCTAGATGATGACATGGGAGATGCAATTATTACTTTAACTTCGAGTTCAGGACGGTATCAAGTTCGCGGGATGGGGGCGGAAGAATATCCTGAATTACCCTCAATTCAAGCGGGAGATTCAGTTCATTTAGCCGCAGAATCTTTAATATCGGGTTTAAAAGGAACGTTATTTGCTACCAGTCCCGACGAAACAAAACAAGTGTTAACAGGGGTACATTTAAAGGTTCAAAATAATACCATTGAATTTGCTTCAACGGATGGTCATCGGTTAGCCGTGGTGCAAACAGAAAATTTAAGTGAAACAGAAACCGATGAAGAATTAGAAGAAGTTGAAGTTACGATTCCTGCACGAGCGTTAAGAGAAGTCGAACGGATGGTGGCAATGCGAAGTGTAGAGACGAGCCATGGCGCGTCTAAAAACGATTCTCCAGTGGTGATCACCTTACGTTTTGATGAAAGTCAAGTTATTTTTGAATTAGGAGAACAACGGTTAAATACTCGCAAGTTAGAAGGAGCCTATCCTGCCTATCAAACCTTAATTCCTCAGAAATTTTTAAACCAAATTAATTTAGATCGGCGGAGTTTTGTGGGAGCTTTAGAACGAATTGCGGTTTTAGCTTCCCAAAAGAATGATATTGTTAAATGTACGGTTGATCATGTGAATCAACAAATTTCTTTATCCGTAGAAGCTGCTGATGTTGGCAATGCGTTAGAATCTCTCCCGGCTCAAATTTCTGCGGATAAACCGGAGGAGTTAGCTTTTAATGTTAAATATTTATTAGAGGGTTTAAAAGTCTTTAATACTTCGGAAATTTCCCTGCAATTAAATGCGGCAACTAGCCCTGTTATTGTTAATCCTTTAGGGGGAATTAAAATGACTTATTTAGTCATGCCTGTACAATTAAGAAATTAATTTCTTAGAAACCGGGTTTCTTGGAGAAACCTGGTTTCTAAAGCTATTAGATCAAACCTCACTAAAATATTCTTGAAAATATTGGCGATATAATTGACAACTAGGAATCACTTGATGTCCTTGAATATGAACTAACCCCATACTTTTTAATTTAAAGGCTTTCACTTGTTCCACCTTAACGGGGTTATCTTGACCAATAATTTGTTGATAAACAGTTGCTAAATCAGGATCTTGCTGAAGTAACCATAACTGTTCATGAAGATGATCGCTATAAATTCCTGTATCACTGGTTGCTGTTTCTAGTAACTGTTGTAGGGGAATATTCCGACGCACACAATGATCAAATGCTAATCTAATTAAATACGGAAATCCTCCCACCAATTCGGTTAATTTCTTTAATTCTTGATCTGTTAGGCTTAATCCATATCTTTGAGATAAAATTTGGACTTGCTCGAAATTAAACGGATATAAATCAATCCCTAAACCAACATTAAAAGGAGATTTATTTGTATCTAAAGGAATATAAATATCAGTAGAATAAACAATCACAAACCTTAATTTTTTCCAATTGCTAATATCTCGTGTTTCTTCATGCCAAGAACGTAATAAAGCCAAGATATCACGAGCTAAGGAGGGATACTCAAATAATTGATTCACTTCATCCAGAGCTAAAACAATCGGTTGTTGGATTTCTTCTAACAGATAGCCTTGAAAATACAGTGAACTACTAACTAATGCGCCGACATCTTCATCCCAAAATTCATCAATTTGAGATTCTAAGCTTAACTGTTGAGTGACATTTGCACAAAACCAGCGTAAGAATTTTTCGGTTGAACGAAACACTAAACTACTCGCTCGATGCAAACTTAAACGAACCGGATGATAATCTTGCTGTTGAGCATAATCTAAAATTCGAGCCATTAAGGACGTTTTTCCCATCTTTCGAGGTGCTTTAATTCGCAGCAATGCGCTTTGATTTTTAATCTCTTGATAACAGATCGGTTCACTGGGTACTCGCTCAATATAAAAAATAGAATTAAGCGGAACCTGACCTTCAGGAGATTCTAAAAAAATTGGTTGATTAGAAACAATTTTGGGAAACATTTTAGGGATATTTTTATCTTTTAATTCTCGCTCTAACACACAACGACAATTTGCTTTTGTTACTTTTTCACCCATGACATCGGATAACAGTTGCCAAAGGTGAGGAGCTAGTCCATTTTTTAAATAGCTGGTAGAATAACCATTCTCTTCTGCAATTTGATCGTAGGTTTTTTTAGTTTCTAATAAAGCTTCTGTTAAAATGATTTTTTGAATATAACTGAGGGGTTTCCTCTGTTTGGCTATTACCAAAGCTTCAGCTAACTCTAACAGTTCCTCAATACTTTTAACCATGATTAACCCCAGTTTTCCTCGATAGACTCATCTCAATCTCATTCTCTAATCTGGGTCTTTCAATAATAGGCACGAGCTAGGACGATTTCAATCAAGCTCACTCGATTGATAACAAGAAAAAACCTTGATTAATAGCTCTTATTGATTAACTAAAAAACCAGAAATAAACGGTTGAATTAGGCAGTTTTTTGGGAGTAGTTTCTCCTGAATGATTAACTTCAACATCTAGCAATCCCAAATAGGTTGTAATAATTTTAAACGTCTATGAAATAGCCAAAAGTCTTGACACTATTGCAAGAGTGCCCATTGCCTATTCCCTTTTGCTCAGAAATTTTTAACACAACTCAAATAGGATTGCTATAGCTTAGGTTAGAAACATAAAGGACTTAATAAAAAACCTTTATACTCCTAACCTATTTTAGCACTCAATCGAGATATTTTTTCGGGATTTTAATGCTTCTGACTAAACTAAACTGTACGGCCTAATTTCATCGATTTCTACAGTTGTGAATGTTGATTCAAGAGTTCCATTTTAATACCACCTTTAGGGGCTAAAGTTAGACCTCGACGACTCCCTTTTACGGGGGATTTTTCTGCTAACTTTAACTCATAATTTAATAAAATGGTCGCTAATACTAACTTCATTTCATATTGAGCTAAAGCCATTCCTAAACATAAACGAGCACCTCCACCAAACGGTAAAAATTCATAGGGAGAAAACTTACGTTCTAAAAAGCGTTCAGGTTTAAATTGATCCGCTTGCGGATATAAATCTTCTCGACGATGGGTTAAATAAATACAACCTACCACCAGAGTTTCTGGGGGTAATTGATAACCCATTAAATCAACGGATTCTTTATTCATGCGAGAAAAAGTTAACATTGCTACAGGATAAATTCGCAACGTTTCCTGACAAACAGCCGTTAAATAAGGCAAACGAAAAATATCCATTCCATCAGCATCAGCAGGTAAACTGGTTAACTCTTGCATTAATTTTTCATACACTTCTGGCTGACGATGAATCCAATATAATGCCCAAGACATTGCTGTAGCAGTCGTTTCATGTCCAGCTAATAATAACGTTAATAACTCATCTCGTAATTCTTGATCCGTCATTGCGTTACCTTCTTCATCCCGCGCAGCCATCATTAAATGCAGCATATCTGTTCGAGATTCATCAGGTTTTTCACGACGTTCTCGAATTTCTGCATATAATAACTCGTCAATTTGTTGGCGTTGTTTTAAGAAATATCCCCAAGGACTCCAAGCACCAAAATCTTGTTGTAAAATTGGAAAGAATAAAAAACTGGAACTCAAGGGAGATTTAAAAACTTCTACCATTCCTGATAACAGCCGTTTTAACTGATGATATCGTTCAGGTTCATAAACCCCAAAAACAACTCTGATAATTACATCTAAGGATATTTCTTGCATGATATCCCGAACAATAAAAGTTTTCCTGCTGGGAATTTGACTCATAACTTTTTGGGTAATCTCAGTAATTAATTGTCCATAATCTCGCATTCGTTCCCCATGAAAGGATGGCATTAATAATTTTCGTTCCCGTTTGTGGCGATTTCCTTCCAACATAAAAATAGAATTTTCTCCCGTTAAAGGAGTTAAAAGTTTATTTACCGAACCAGGTGCTTCAAAGGCATCATCAGTTAAAATTTTCTGAATCCCTTGAGGATGACTAACAAAAATCCAGGGTTTCTCTACACCTAGAATATAACTACTAAAAATATCTCCATATTCTCGAAAGCGGGTGTTCATATAATGAAGCGGATCAGCAATCCAATGGATTTGTTGTAGGAGAGCCAAACCTTTAGTTGCCGGGGGAATTTGTGTATTCATTGTTAAGGTGTTAAGCTGTTTATATTAAATCTATAGTAACGATATCTGAAGAATTTGCAACCTGGTTTAAAGATTTGCATCACGCTTCAAAAACAAACTGATCTTTAAATTTAAAGTTTATAAGTCCCTGTGCAAAATCAATGACCGAGTTGAGCAAGGGAACAGCTTAACAGGAAATGAGAAATGTGTAAAAATTATGTTCAGGTACTGATGATCAATGGGTCGTCTTGATTTGTGTCAACTTGAGCAAAAAATCGTAAAAATAAATTGTGTAGCTTTTAACTTTCAATTCATTGGTATAATTTATTAATATCCCGTTTGTCTATTTATATAAATCAATGATTTTTATTTATTACCCCTGTAGGAAAATATAATCATTTTTAGGGACAAGGAATTGTAAAATAAATCTTAACTCAAAAATTTAGAACGACCGAGAAGGGATTAAACATGACAGCAACAACATTACCAGAATTTTGTCAAGGAATTCAGTATTTTAACGAAAGTTTCCCCGAATTTGACACCTATGGTAAAACCCCGATTATTGCTGAAAATAGTATCGCCATTTCTGATCCCCATGATGTCGCAGCCGCCTATCAAACCTTACTTTATGCTGATGCACTGCGTTATTTAACCGTGCAAATTACCGCCAGTAAAGCGTCTGGACACCCGGGTGGCTTTGCGTCTAGTGTCGAAGCTTATGCGGCTTTAGTCATGCTTGGTCATAAAAATATTATGACGGAAGTGGGACACCATGCTCCAGGGTTTTATAGTGCGGTATTCTTAGATCGTTCCCTAGAAGATATGGGGATTTTCACGGTTCAACAATTGCGCGATCGCTTCCGTGAAAAACATGGACTTTTAGGCCACCTTTCCGGTTATATTCCCGGTTTGCTCAACCCCGCAGGGCCATTAGGACAGGGACAACATTTTGCTATGGCGGCTGCGTTATTACACCGCAATATTTTGTTTCCCTTTACCCTGGGTGATGGTGGCATGGGGGAACCTTACCCAATGAGCAGCATGATCCACTTCAACACCGCCTATCCTCAAGTCACCAATTTTTTACCCGTGTTGGTGTGGAACGGTTACAGCCAAGAGCATCATAGCATGGTTTCGACAAAAACCAATGAAGAAATGATTGCCTATTGGAAAGGTAACGGATTTTCCGAAGTGATTTTAGTTGATGCTAAAAATTTTGATGACCAAAATCAACCCGGTGATTATGTTGATAGTACCGCTTTTTCTATTCAAAAACGAATTGAATTTACCCAAGCCATTTTAGTGGCAATGAATAAAGCGGCAAAATCGGCTTTAGGAGGTCAATTAACCGTCTTTATTATTAAACAGTTAAAAGGGGCAGGAGTTCACGCTCGCGGTGCAAAATCTCATAATCTTTATCCGGGGGATACCTTGGATAGTCCCCACATTGTTAATGCTTTAAAAGAACGAGCCTTACCGATCGCAGCTTGGGAATTAGTCCGCACCAATTTAGAACGAGCCAATGGTGGCCCGGCATCTAAAACTGTTGTCAGTGAGTTTGATTACCATTTACCAGAGCTTGGTCAACTGCCCTTAGAAGAATATCCAGTCGGCGGTGAACCGAAAGTGGCAACAACCGCAATGGGGGCATTAGTGGTTCATGTCGGGCAAAAAGATCCCCATTTTATTGTCACCAATGCTGATGGAAATGCGGCTTCTGGAATTAACAATATTAACCAAGGATTAAAGATTATTCACCCGACAACGGATCATACTTATTTCCAACAACCCCAAGGTCAAGTTTATGAACCTTTAAGTGAAGATGCTTGTGCAGGATTAGCAGTCGGATTATCCTTATTAGGAGCACGTACATTATGGTGTTCTTATGAATCTTTTGCCATTAACGGGGTTCCGATTTTGCAAACCGTTACCCAAGCCATGGCAGAGTTACGGCGTGCTACCCCCTCAACCGTTTGTTTATTCACCGCAGGCGCCTTAGAACAAGGTCGCAACGGCTGGACACACCAACGCCCGGAAATTGAAGCCTATTTCGCCGCCATGATGCGCAATGGTAACGTTTTCCCGGTATTCCCTCCTGATGCTAATAGCATTCAAGTGTGCTACGATTGGGCATTAACGACCAAAAATAAAGGAATTATTATTACTGCCAGTAAGTCCCCCTTACCCATCCGCACCACTTTTGAACAAACCCGCCAAGGGTTAAAAGATGGGGCTGTGGTGTTACAGGAAGTCCCCGGAGATAAAACCGTTGTGTTTGCAGTGATTGGGGATATGACCTTAATTCCGGTGTTTGAAGCGGCGGCATTTTTGGAAACGGAAGGCATTGGGGTGCGAATTGTTTCTATTATTAATCCCCGACGTTTATATCGATCTCATGATGTTTTATCTGAGACTTGTTCAGAACCGGATAACGATTTTGCCAGTGATGAAACCTTTAACAAACTATTTGCTGGAGATGCGTTAATTGGAGTAACAGGAGGTTCAAGTTTGATGTTAGAACCGATTATGTTACGCAGCAATTCTAAGCGGGATACCTTTGCCTGGAAACGAGGTGAAACCACCGCCAGTGCTGGGGAGTTAATGGCATTTAATGGCATTACTTCCGAAGCATTGACGAAACGAGCGATTGAGTTGATTCATTAGTAGTCATCTAACCCAGGGCTGTTTCATTTTCAGGTTAAAAAGAGCGATCGCACCAGTCATGTTTGCTGGCGCATCGCTACCTGATCAATTTGTATTGTGGCTTCCTGGGAAAAAAAACTGATTCCCGTTACCCCATAAATTTCCAGAGTCAGCCCTGTGAGCATTTTCACAAATTAGGGCAACCCCCCAAGAACTCAAAAACCGGGTTTCGTGGGGGTTGTCCTTTGCCATTTTCAGGCAGATAATCTTAAATTAAACAAAAGTTTTAAATCGACAAAGACCATCATTGGGAAAATTCCTTATAATTGGAACTCAAGCCTCATCAACCCTTAAAACTGCTCTTAGAGGTTCACAGTGGTCAACAATGCTCCTTGACTGGATTAGTTCTAAAAAAAGATGATTATGATTAATTGATCGCAAAAGGAATCGAAATGGTTACACTTATTGAAAATCCCCTGCGGGTAGGACTACAACAAGATCGAATTCCCGAACCCCAGATTTTAGTGATTTTTGGTGCATCGGGAGATTTAACCCAACGTAAATTAGTTCCAGCGCTCTATCAAATGAAATTAGAGCGCAAACTCCCCCCAGAATTCACCATTGTTGGGGTAGCTCGTCGGGAGTGGAGTCATGATTTTTTCCGTGAACATTTGCGGCAAGGGGTGGAAGAGTTTGGCAGTGGTTTATATTCAGAAACCCTGTGGAATGATTTTGCTCAAGGGATTTTTTATTGTTCGGGGAATATGGATGAACCCGAAAGTTATCAAAAACTTAAAGGCTTTTTAAGTGAACTCGATGAACTTCGCCGCACCCGAGGAAACCGCGTCTTTTATTTATCTGTCGCCCCGCGTTTCTTCGCCGAAGCAATTCAACAACTGGGTGCGGCTGGAATGCTCACCGACCCGAAAAAGCAGCGTTTAGTCATTGAAAAACCCTTTGGTCGAGATTTAGGTTCGGCTCAGGTGCTCAACCGAGTGGTTCGTCAAGTCTGTTCTGAAGAACAAGTTTATCGTATTGATCATTATCTTGGGAAAGAAACGGTTCAAAACCTGATGGTGTTTCGGTTTGCTAATGCCATTTTTGAACCTCTTTGGAACCGTCAATTTGTTGATCACGTCCAAATTACCGTTGCGGAAACCGTCGGTTTAGAAGGACGGGCGGGTTATTATGAAACCTCCGGGGCACTGCGGGATATGGTGCAAAACCACCTGATGCAGTTATTTTCCTTAACCGCAATGGAACCTCCCAACTCCCTTGATGCGGATAGTATTCGCAATGAAAAAGTTAAGGTGGTTCAAGCCACCCACCTGGCTGATATTAATTATTTAGAATATTCTGCGGTGCGGGGACAATATACCCCCGGTTGGATGAACGGTCAACAAGTTCCAGGATATCGCTCCGAAGAAGGAGCAGCTTCCTACTCCACCACCCCCACTTATGCTGCGTTAAAATTTTATATTGATAATTGGCGCTGGAAAGGAGTACCGTTCTATCTGCGAACCGGAAAACGAATGCCGAAAAAAGTCACAGAAATCGCCATTCAGTTTAAAGAAGTTCCTTATTTAATGTTTCAGTCCGCCGCAAAACAGGCTAACCCGAATGTTTTAGTGTTGAGAATTCAACCTAATGAGGGAATCTCCATGCGCTTTGAAGTGAAAACCCCCGGAAACTCTCTGCGGACTCGTTCTGTTGATATGGATTTTCGCTATGATACCGCCTTTGGTAAACCGAATACAGATGCCTATGCTCGTTTATTGATTGACTGTATGTTAGCCGATCAAACCTTGTTTACACGGGGCGATGAAGTCGAAGCGTCTTGGCAAGTGCTCACCCCTGTCCTAGAAATCTGGGACGCTCCGGCTCCGGCTGAGTCTATTCCGCTCTATGAAGCCGGAACTTGGGGGCCAGTAGAATCGGAACTTCTACTTAACCGAGATGGTCGCCGTTGGCGTCGATTGTAATCCGTAGATCAGTTGGGCGGAAAAACCCCGCCCCCACAAATCATAACTAATAACCGATATGACTACACCTCTTGTTGCATTACAAAAACCAAAGGATATTTCTCTGAGCCAAATTGAAGCGGAATTAAATAGTATTTGGCTGAGTCAAAATATTGGAAATGGCAAAACCACAGCCATTGCCACTCGTGCTGCAACCTTCAGCATGGTGGTTTATGAACCGGAAGAATTTCAACAATTGTTAGGAGCTTTAGGATTCTATACAGCCAGTATTGATGGGATTCATGGCACAGCCACCCGCGAAGCGATTAAAGAAGCCCAAAAACGCTATGATTTACCGATTACCGGACGAGTTGATCCTGATACCTTAACAAAATTACGCGAGGAATTTGCTAAACTTCCGGCTTCAAAACAAACAATTACTAATCTCGATGCACGGGGATTTAGTATTAGTGAAACCATCGCAGCCCAAAATCCTTGCCGAATTATTACGCTGTGTCCAACTTTCGGAGAAGATACCGGAGTCACAGCCCAAGTGTCCGCCTATTGCCCGATTCAGAAAAAACATGAAGAAGGGTTAGTGTGTTGTGAATACATCACCCTGCGGGGAACTAAAGCCGCCTTAGAACGAGTCGGAAATGTGGTTTCATCCTTAATGATTCCCGATTTACCGAAATTTGTTTGGTGGAAAGCGACCCCAAATCCTGAACAAGAATTGTTTAAACAATTATCCAGTTGTTGCAATTGTGTGATTGTGGATTCCTCTTATTTTAGCGATCCAGAATCGGAATTGTTGAAAATGCAGGATTTAATTGAGCAAGAAACCTATATTGCGGACTTAAATTGGCATCGACTTTCTCCTTGGCAAGAATTAACCGCCTCTGCCTTTGATCCCCCAGAACGCAGAACTTCCTTAGTCGAAATTGATAATATTACCCTTGATTATGAAAAAGGCAATGCCGCCCAAGCTTTAATGTTTTTAGGGTGGTTTGCCAGCCGTTTAGAGTGGAAACCTGTTTCCTTTATCGATCAAGATGGAGATTATGAAATCAAACATATTCGGTTTATTGGGCCGAATGATAAAGAAATCTTAGCGGAACTGGCGGCAATTCCTACGGCGGATTATGGTGAAATTCCAGGGGATTTAGTGGGGTTACGGTTAACTTCTGGAAATCCTCATGCCAACTGCTGCACGATATTATGTTCTGAAACAACCGGATGTATGCGGATGGAAGCCGGAGGAAGTGCTCAATCTTGTCGGACAGAACAAGTAATTGCCGCAACGGATCAAAAAGCCGAGTCTCTGATGGCGCAACAACTACAACGTTGGGGACGGGATGTGCTCTATGAGGAAAGCTTGGCTGTCACGGCTCAACTTTTGAAATTACGGTAGTCTTGCTGGAGACCGTATTATCCCCCAGGGCTGTTTCATGCTAGGAGCAAATTCCTCTGTTACCTCTCCCCGAACCCCTCGACTCCATGGAGAGGGGAGAATTTCTGTTACTCTTCAATCAGAAATGGTATTTAGTAATATTAATTGCTCCCCTTTCAGAATAAAAATATTCTTCCTTTTTCCTCTCTTCATAAGAGAGTTTAGGGATATTAAAAAAGATTTAAAAGTCGGGTAAAAAAGGTTTTTAGGAGAAAATGAAACAGCCCTGGGACAAACACCCCACCCTGGGGTATTTTTTTTCTGTTGTATTCCTTGTGATAGATGTCACTGTCAAATTTTGTCCCCTCTCATAAAATAGGTTTAGATCCCTATTATCTATAAAAATCGTGACTAGGATTATCAGTAAAGTCTTAAGGCTTTTGTTTCGCGGGTTGCAAGCTTTCAACATGAATCGATAAATTAATTGTCGTTTACTTTTATAGTAAAGTTGAGTTGAGATAGTAATTTTTTTCTGCTGGAACAATTCTGATTGATCCATAAAACATAGATTTCACTCGATATGAACTCCAACTCATTTAGAGAAACGACTATATTAATTGTTGATGATAGCCCAACAAACCTTAATTTACTGTCGGGTTTTATAGATAATTGTGGCTGGAAATTTTTAATTGCAACCCACAGTATTCAAGCCATTAAACTCGCAGAACTTAAGCAACCTGATTTAATTTTATTAGATGTGATGATTCCCGGAATTGATGGGTTTGAAACGTGCAAAAAATTAAAACTTAATCCCCAAACCCATGATATTCCGATTATTTTTATGACCGCAGTAACGGATAAGTTAGAGAAGGTTCGAGGTTTATCGATTGGGGCTGTGGATTATATTACGAAACCGTTTCAGGCGGAAGAAGTGATTGCTCGGATTAAAATTCATTTAAAAATTAGCTATCTGACTCAAAAACTATTAGAAAAAAATCAAGAATTAGAGCAACGAGTTTTAGAACGAACTGGAGAATTATCTCAAGCGTTAGAAGATTTGAAACAGTCGCAAATGCAATTAGTTCAAAGCGAAAAAATGTCAACTTTAGGACATTTAATTGCTGGAGTTGCCCATGAAATTAATAATCCCATTAACTTTATTGCCGGGAATTTGAATCACGCTAGTATTTATATTAATGATTTAATTAATCATTTAAGACTCTATCAAAATTATTATCCGAATCCTGATCCGGCTTTGATTGATCATGCGGATTCTATTGATTTAGATTATTTAGTAGAAGATCTTCCTAAACTGATTTCTTCGATGAAATTAGGAACTGATCGAATTTCTAATATTAGTATAAGTTTACGCACCTTTTCCCGAAGTGATACCAAAGTTCAAGTTGCATTTAATATTCATGAAGGCTTAGAAAGTACATTATTAATCCTAAAACATTTATTACAAGCAACGGATCATCGTCCTGATATTAAAATTATTAAAAACTATGGGCAAATGCCGATGGTTGAATGCTATCCAGGTCAATTAAATCAAGTCTTTATGAATTTAATTACCAATGCCATTGATGCGTTAAATGAAGCCAGCAAAAATCTATCCTATCAAGAGTTACTTCAAAACCCGAATCAAATTACAATTTCAACTTATTTAGTCTCTAATAGTCGTGCGGTTGCTATTTCAGTTAAGGACAATGGCACAGGAATGTCCGAGGAGACTAAAAAATGTGCCTTTGATTATTTATTCACCACAAAACCCGTTGGAAAAGGAACCGGGTTAGGCTTATCCATTAGTCGCCAAATTATTGAAGAGATCCATAAAGGACGATTATTATGTAACTCTCAGCTAGGAGAAGGATCAGAGTTTATTATAGAAATACCCATTTGTAAAGACTTAGAGATTTAGAGATTTAGAATTACGAATTACGAATTACGAATTACGAATAGGGAATGGGTAATGTTAAAATTGATTAGTCCTGGCTCTGTTATGATCTGTAGCCAAGATTTAAGGATTTACTCTAACCATTATGATCAATAGAAAATCTCGATTTAAAATTAAAATCTCTGGGTTTAATTTGGGAATGTTATTAATATTTATAGGATCTATATTTTTAAGATTTTGGGGGTTAAATCGATTTAATACTTTAGTATTTGACGAAGTTTATTATGCTAAATTTGGCAATAATTATTTAACCCATACTCCATTTTTTAATTCCCATCCTCCCCTCAGTCAATATTTAATTGCAATGGGAATTTGGCTCGGTTCTCAACTGCCCTTTGGACAAGAAACAGTGAATAATTTAGCAGGTTCAACTCTATCAACCTGGAGTTATCGCTGGTTTAATGCTTTATTCGGTTCGTTTATTCCCTTAATCGTTGGTGCGATCGCTTATCAACTTACTCATCGCCGAAGCTATACCTTAATTGCGACTTTTCTAATGGCAATGGATGGATTATTTTTAGTTGAATCTCGCTATGCTTTGAGTAATATTTATATTGTATTTTTTGGACTATTAGGGCAATTATTTTTTTTAATAGCGTTAACAAAAACAGGTCGTTATCGTTGGTTTTGGCTGATTTTATCAGGAATAGGATTAGGCTGTGCAATTGCAACAAAATGGAATGGATTAGCATTTTTATTAGGGATTTATCTAATATTATTGAGTGCTTTTACCAGAAAAATATTTCTAAATAAATCAGAAAATTTACGCCCTAACTATGCCTTTAATTCTCCCTTGGAGAACTTAAATAAACTAACACCTATTTCCATGTTAGTCAGTTTAGTTATCATTCCAATTATTGTTTATATCGTTGCTTGGCTTCCCCATGTACAACAAAATCCTACCCCTGGACTTTGGGGACTTCAAACCAAAATTTGGTCTTATCATCAAAACTTAGGAGATGGAGCAAAAGTTCATCCTTATTGTTCAAAATGGTACAGTTGGATTTTGATGTTACGACCCGTCGCCTATTTTTACACCAAAGTTGATAGCACCACTGCACCTGATCCGATTTTACCCGTCCATCATCCTGACCAACTCCCGCTCGTTTATGCGGTTCATGCGATGGGGAACCCCTTTTTATGGTGGTTATCGACTTTAGCCAGTCTGTTATTAATGGGAATATTAATTCAACAAGTTTGGATGGGTTTAACACGGCGATTTCCCCAGCTAAAACCCAAATTATCTGTACAATTTATTCCCCCACCGGAACAAGGGTTAATCCTCTTTATTACCCTGAATTGGTTAGCGAATTTATTACCCTGGGTTAAGGTAACTCGCTGTTTATTTATGTACCATTATATGACAGGGTTTGTTTTTAGCTGTATGGCTTTGGGTTGGGGGTTAGAACGAGGGTTGTATAGTCCTAAAAAGCGATTTCGTTGGCTGGGAGGGACGGTAATTTTCCTGGTTTTATTCGGTTTTTTGTATTGGATGCCATTATACTTAGGTCTGCCATTGTCCCCTAGCCAATGGAAACTGCGGATGTGGCTGCCATCATGGATTTAATTTTCAGGATTTAGCACTGTTGAGAAGATATTGTGAGGTAAATCACCAAGATCATTAATCATTATCACAAAAAAAATCAGCACATCTTACGGAAAGCTTAACCCACATAGGAAATAATGAATTTAGGTTTTTAATGAATTTAGTCCTATGAATACTAATGACTCTAATCCTAAATCAAACTTGAGTAAAGAATCTCAAAATCAACAATTAGATGCGATCGCAAAACTCGCCATTCTCAGTTTAACTTGGTCATTAGCCGATCTCTCAAAAAAAAATAGAACCAACATTAATTCAGATACAGCCGAACCAGAAATTCAGATTAACTTGTCGCCATTGAAAGATGGGCTTCCTTCCTCTGAATCTCCTCCTTGATCCAATCACCGAGATTCAGGGGTTTGATGTAGGGCAATGACATATTAAACTAAATGTGAGTTGGTTAATACCCCAAGGAGAACACCGGACGTGGCAATTGAAATTGGTCAAAGAGTAAAAGTTCGCCGAATCAGAGAGCGAGTCCCGAATGATGTTGTCAATCAGTTAAAGCAAAATCCGTTTGGAACTGTTAAAGGTTTCAAAATGGTTGATGGAAGTGGAGTAGGTTTTATTGTTCAACTCGATAACAAAACATCAACCTGGTTCTTTGAAGATGAACTAGAAATCTCTCGTTAAAACCCTCCGCATTGCGGGACGGACAGGAAAGACTAAGAGGCTCATTTGCAAGTGTAGCGGTAGGAGTTGGGAAACCCAGCCCTCCTTGCAGATGAGCCTTTAAAGGCTTTGGGGTTTTAATCCTTCGTTGGGCTAGATCAATTTTCAAAAAACTTGCGATAGGATCAAGGCGATTGGATGATCAAATTTTCCTGAGCGAGATTAGGACGGAATAGATGGCCCTGACATTAACATTTTTGGGCAAAGGTGGTACAGGTCGGACAACCCTAGCGATCGCAGCCGCTCAACAATTGGCGGCGAGTAGTAAGCGGGTGTTGTTAGTGGGACAAGATGGAAGTCCCGCCTGGAAACTTTTGCTAGAAACCGAAGTTGGTTGTGATCCCACACCGATCACCAACAATTTAAAAGCAGTTCAACTCAAAAGTGCGCTTTTACTTGAACACAGTTGGGAAGAAATTAAAAAGCTAGAAAACCAATATGTTCGGACTCCCTTTTTTAAGAGCGTTTACGGTCAGGAATTGGGAATTTTACCGGGGATGGATAGTGCCCTGGCTTTAAATGCAATTCGTCAATATGATGCCAGTGGCGATTATGATGTGATTATTTATGACGGGTTAGCCAGTCAAGAAACCCTAAGAATGTTGGGAATGCCAGAAATTTTAAGCTGGTATATTCGCCGTTTTCGCAATATATTTATGGAATCAGACTTAGGCAAAGCCTTATCTCCCTTTGTTCAACCCATCGCCACTAGCGTTCTCAGTATTGATATTTCTGGGGATACCTTTGCTAAACCCACTCAAGATATGAATAATATTTTGGAGCAAGGAAGAGTCGCCGTATCAGACCCGAACCGAGTGGCGGCTTATTTAGTCACAAATGAAGATGAAGTCGCGATCGCAACTGCTCGATATTTATGGGGAAGTGCTCAACAGGTGGGGTTAACCATTGGCGGGGTACTCTTAAATCAAGCATTATTAACAGAACCCATTGCAGAAGCATTTGTGCCATTAGCAGTGAGTGTCATTCCACAACGTTCCGGTCAAAATTGGCAACCTCTGTTAGACTCCTTACCCGATTTTACCCAAGCTCAACTCGCTCCCAAACCCATTGATATTGATGTAGCACAACGTAAGGTTAGCCTGTTCTTACCGAGTTTTGACAAAAAACAAGTAAAGCTGACTCAATACGGCCCAGAGGTCACAATAGAAGCCGGAGATCAACGGCGGAACATCTTCCTTCCCCCTGCCTTAACGGGAAAACCTGTCACCGGGGCGAAGTTTCAAAATGGTTACTTAACCATTAGTTTTTAACCGGGATTGACTGTTGACTGTTGACTGTTGACGATTGACTGTTGACAGCCAACGGTCAGAGGTACTTAAAATCTTGGCAATTCAAAAGATTGATATTAATGATTAATACGGATCAGCCGAAGAAGAATGAGGAGAAGGCTCGATTTTAGAATCCAGTGTTTGAGGATTAAAGTTGAATTTGTCATTAATTGTAACTGCTATTCCAAGGAACAAAAGACTACTAATGACCGCTAACAGAGGTAATCCTCTGGTTAAGCTTAAATCTCGTCGAATTCGAGCAAAGGGATGACTTTGGCGTCGAAGCATTTGCGCAACAGCACATTGTTGAAGACAAAAGGGATCTCGGACATAATGACCACTTCGACTCATGACAAAATGGGTATGGCAATGAGGGCAGGTAAACAGTCCACCTAACATTCCGACTGAAGGCAAAATGCTCGTATGATGGCAAATGGGGCAAGTAACAGAATGAGTATTAAAAGTATCTGCGTTCATAACAACTGGACTCAAACGTAGAAAACTAAGGGTTCATCGAAACGGGAGAAACTGGCAACCGCTTGGGTAGTGGGATGTATTTCTGCTTCCTATTACTTCTAGTCTACCTCTAAGGATAGAGAGTGTATCATTGAGAAACGTTAACATTTGTAGAGAAGAACTTCTAATGCTAACGATCTTAATTCTAGCTCTTCAGATCTTCAGTCTTAATGGGTAAGGTTTCTGACCAAGTTTGTAACTTTGATAATTCTGCAACATGGGTAAGATTATATTGTAATGGAGTAATCGTGATGAAATGTTGACGTAACGCATGAACATCTGTGATTAACTGATCGCCTTCAGACGGTGTATTTAAACGTTCAACATCTTCCATTAATTCTCCGGCAAGCCAATAATAGGTTTTTCCTCTAGGATCAAGGCGTTTTTCCAAAATATCCACATAACGACGAATGCCTTGACGAGTTATCATCACTCCATTAATCTCTGAAGAGGGAACAGCAGGAACATTAATATTCAGTAACAGGGGTTCGGGTAAAGGATTTTTTTCTAAGGTTTGAATTAACTGTTGAGCAAATTCAACGGTTGCTTGAAATTCCCGTGAAGAATAACTGCCTAAACTAAAAGCAATACTAGGAATTCCTTGAATAAAACCTTCCATTGCCGCCGAAACCGTACCAGAGTACAGAATATCCGTTGCCACATTCGGCCCATGATTAATTCCGGCTAAAACTAAGTCAGGAGGGCTATCGAGAATTCCAAATAGTCCTACTTTCACCGAGTCCGCCGGAGTTCCTGAACAAGCCCAAGCTGTAACTGAAGGTTCAAAAATATTTTCTACCTGTTCAGCCCGAATCGGATGATGTAAGGTTAAACCATGACCCGTTGCAGATCGTTCTCGGTCAGGACATACCACCGTCACTTCATGACCAACTGCGGCTAAACCATTCGCTAAACTCCGAATTCCTTGGGCAAAAACCCCATCATCATTACTAATTAACAGTTTCATACGACATTATGGGAAAATGAAAACGAATATTGCTTCAGCCAATCGAAAAAAAACCCGACAACCCGAAAATGAATTCCTCATTTAGTGTATCCGTAAATGCCTATTTTTGATTCAACGATCAAGGCAACATCCCCAGATGCGACCTGAAAGTATCAGCTAAAATATTGACAGGATTTTACATTAACACCCCTAACTGATCAGGTTCTCACAATTGCTATACCTTAAAAATGTCTACGTTTTTTGTTAATGACGGTGGTACTGCGATTATCAACATTGGGGGATTCAATCCACCGAGCCAGGAAACTGTAACTCAAGGGATTATTGTACCCCCGATTCTTCCCAACCCAATTTGGGAGGATGCCTTTTTTGACTCAACAACACTGATTATTCCATCCTTAGTCACTCCCCCTGGAGAATTATTATCAGGCACATCGGGTAATGATCTCTTAACAGGAACAGATGGGAATGATACATTACAAGGATTACCGGGTAATGATGTTCTCAAGGGTCAAGGCGGAAATGATACAATATTAGCAGGACAAGGAAATGATACCCTCACGGGTGGGGAAGGCAATGATCTTTTAAGTGGCGACCGAGGACAAGATTGGCTAACGGGAAATTCAGGAAATGATATTTTTATTCTTCCCGTTAGTGCTAGTATGAGTCATATTAATACTGTTGATATGATTACCGATTTTATGGTTGGGGAAGATCAGATCGGTTTAACTCAGGGTTTGACTCAAACACAGGTTAGTCTCCTCTTTTCTGTTTTCAGTGGAACCCCTGGAACCTTAATTACGGTTATTGAGTCTAATCAATTATTGGGCTTTATTCCTAATGTCAGCCCAGAGGGATTATTGAATCAATTCATTTCCATAAATTGACGTTTCAAGATTTATATATTCTCGATTTAAATCATCAATTTATATAGCAAAATCAGCCATATTAAAATTAAACTAATGGCGAACTTTTAGCTACCAAACTATCAAATCTTAACAGTTTTTCTGCCTTTCTTTGATCTTAAAATTTAGGAATTTTTTAAAAAAATCCTTCCAATAATAGCTTGACACTTGAGGATATTTTAATTAACTTGAATTTAGTTTTTAAATTTTGTACAAAAAAAGAGAGTAACAATAAATGGCTAATTTTCAAGGAACAGATTTAGGTGACGTTCTTCAAATTGGTGCTTTTCCCTTTCCTAGCATCACCAAAGATGGTCAAGTTTTGAATCCTCTGATTCTGATTCAACCTTCCGATTTAGCCGGGAATGATAATATCCTATTGTTGGGTGGAGCTGATGCGGCTGATGGTGGTGCCGGAGATGATACCATCGATTCAGGAGCCGGAGATGATAACCCAATTAATGGCGGAGATGGCAACGATAGTATTATCCTCGGCGAAGGAAATGATACGGGTTTTGGTGGCGAAGGAAATGATACTTTATTTGGCGGTTTAGGCATCAATAATGTTGATGGGGGAAATGGTAATGACTACCTTTCCTATTTAAACGTTACTCCTAGTTCTCCCAGTGGAGCGAGTCAAGTCGTTGTAGATTTATCCACAAAAGGAGAAGTTTACAACAATGCTTTTGTGAGTATTGCCACCGATAATATTACTACAATCGAAAATGTCATTGGTGCTCCAGGTCTTCCTAATAATCTAACCGGAACAACAGGCGATAATATTATTATTGGAGGTGCAGCCGGTGATTTTATTCTCAGTGGAGGTGGAAAAGACACCCTCAAAGGCGGTTTAGGGGATGATTTCTATACCGTTCTGGCTACCTCGAATGGCACTCAAATTGAAGATGCTGGAGGCACTACAGATCATCTCAATATTCCGGGTGTAACGTTATTATTATCGGGGCCTAGTACAACAGGTTATGGGTTAGAACGGCAAGGAAAAAATCTGGCAATTGACTTAGATCTTGATGGCAAAATTGACTCAACGAAAGATTTATTAATTGTTGATTTTTATGCGGATACAACCGCAAAAACCGCAGGGACTGGGTTCATTGAAAACGTTGTTAACCTCAAAGGGGAAGATATTCTCACTTCCAATATTCCCAACACTGCACCCCCTCCAACCTCTAATGTCATCTGGACAACACCAACCACTTCTGCCAGTAACCCAGGGCCAGATGTACCCGCGCCAGGAGGTGGAAATACAACCTTTGTTGACCAAGGAATTACATCTTATCTGTTTACCAACGCCGCCGATAACGCGTTTGTTCCAGCAACAGCCGCTAATCTTTACATTCAAGCCTTAAATGGTAATGATTTTGTTATCGGTACTGCTTCCGTTGACAATATTAATGGCAATTTAGGGGATGATGTGATTTTAGCAGGTGCAGGAAATGATGGTGATCGCACCGTTACGATTCCTAGCAATACCATTCGCACGGCGGTTCGCGGAGGGAAAGGGTCAGATAACCTCGATGGTCAAGAGGGAGATGATTTACTCAATGGCAACCTCGAAAATGACACCGTATTCGGAGGTGTGGGAAATGATATTGTTCGGGGTGGAAAAGGTGCAGATGTTTTAGATGGCGGGTTCGGTGCAGACTACTTGATTGGTGATGCGGATCAAGATAAACTCACCGGAGGAGCCGATGCAGATATCTTTGTGTTACCCGGAGTTTCCATTGCCGCTACCAGTTTAAATCAAGCAGATTTGATCATCGATTTTGTTGTGGGAACGGATAAAATCATGTTACCTGCGGGAACAACGTTTGCCCAACTCACCTTAACGGCGGTGACCGTGCAACTTGACGGTGGAACAAGCGTACCTTCTACAGCCATTCAATCAGGAACCAGCTATTATGGTTTAGTACAAGGCATAACCCCGGTTCAACTCACCGACACTAATTTTATTGCCGATGATCCGAATATTACGGTTTTAGGATAGTTGACACTCTCACCGTCAATCGCAAAGCGATGTGACGGGAGATTCTTTGTTCAACGAATCGACTTGCCCGAAAAGGATTGCTCCCGTCAAGGTAGAGGTCAATTCTCCCAAAGCGTTAATCGGTTCTAAACCGAAAGTTCC